>DCHL01000129.1:30351-35116 GCA_002317595.1 Lachnospiraceae bacterium UBA1753
CAATTGATGTTGACACAGTAATCATGTCTCTTGGAACATCACCCAATCCTCTTATCTCATCAACAACAGAGGGACTTGAGGTAAACAGACGCGGATGTATCGTGGCTGATGAGGAGAATGGTGCCTCTAAGAAGCCTGGTGTATTTGCAGGTGGAGATGCTGTAACTGGTGCTGCTACTGTTATCCTTGCAATGGGAGCTGGTAAGGCTGCTGCAAAGGGTATCCACGAGTACCTTCAGAACAAGTAAAAGGAGAACGACATGTGGTGTCCGGAATGTAGAAACGAATATCGTGAAGGGATAACAGAATGTGCTGACTGTCACATTCCCCTTGTTGAATTTGAGGACCTTCCTGATGAGAAGTCACAGTCTGAGGAATTTGATGCTTCATTTGTAAAGTGGGCTGGAGAGCACAAGGAGATGCTCGAGGCTGCAGCTGCAGGTGAGGCAGCGCAGCAACAGCTTCAGGAGCGTATTGAATCCGCAGAGACTGAGGATGACATGATGGAAATCCTAGAGGAGATAGCAGGTGAGAACAGACAGCCTGCAAAGCCCTTTGTTTCAGCTGCCCAGAGGGCAGAGGATTATAAGTCTTCAGGCTGGACACTTATTATTGTCGGAGGAATTGGTCTTGCTGCAATGATTCTGATTATGCTTGGAATCATTCCCATCAATCTTGCAAGCAACATTAAGTACATCACTTATGGTGTTATGAGCGCATTGTTCATCATATTCCTTGTAGTGGGTGTCCGTTCCTTTGGTTCTGCCAAGGAGATGGAGGCACTTGCCAAGAGGGAGGCGGATCTTGACGGCGAGATAAAAGAGTGGTTTGCTGCTTCCTTTGACTGCGTTTCAATTGACGCAGACTGCAAGAATGCAGGTCCGCTTGACAATCTTGACGATGTTGAGAAGTACTATCAGAGAAGTGCCAATATCAAGGAGAAAATTGTTGCGAAGTATCCTGAACTTGATGAGGCATTCCTTGATAAGATGACAGAGGACGTATATCAGAATATGTACGAGAGCGATGAAGATTAGTGTACTCTGTGTCGGAAAAATAAAAGAGAAGTTTTTTACCCAGGCTATTGATGAATACAGCAAACGTCTTTCGCGGTACTGCTCCCTGAATATTGTTGAGGTGGCAGATGAGAAGACGATAGACGGAGCATCTGACAGTCTGTGTGAAAAAATAAAAGCAACAGAGGGCGAGCGGCTTCTGAAGAAGATTCCGGAGGATGCCTATGTAATTACTCTTGAGATTGAAGGCAGACAGCTGTCATCAACAGAACTTGCAGACAGAATGTCATCATTGTTTGTTGGTGGGAAGAGCCACCTTGTATTTGTGATTGGGGGAAGTCTTGGTCTTTCAGGAGAGGTTATGAAGCGCTCTGACATGGCGCTCAGTTTTTCCAAAATGACGTTCCCACATCAGCTGATGAGGGTTGTGCTTCTTGAGCAGATTTACAGGGCCTTCAGGATTAACGCAGGCGAACCCTACCACAAGTAGTGTAAAGAGCGCAAGAAGTTAGTATGAAATAATGGAATAAATTAGCATTTTGATGTAAAATGAACTCTGTGTATGTTTGAAAATATACACAGAGTTATTTTTTTCAAAAAGGAATGTGGTAAATGAGTGAAGTGACTAAGCTGCTCAATCTTCCAACAGAGCATATGCAGAATGTGTTCGGACAGTTTGACGCCTATGTTAAGAAAATAGAGAAGACCTTAAATGTATCTGTGATCTCAAGGGATGAGAGTCTCAAAATAATTGGAACTGAGAGCAGTACTGAAAGGGCTGTTAGTGTGTTTATGCAGCTTATCGAGCTTTCGAGGCGCGGAAATACCATCATGGAACAGAATGTGGACTATGCACTTTCTCTCGCAATGGAGAACCGCGAGAAGGAGATTCTTGCGATTGATTCTGATACAATCTGTCATACCATCCAGGGAAAGCCCGTTAAGCCGAAGACCCTGGGTCAGAAGGACTATGTAGATGCGATAAGGAACAATATGATTGTCTTTGGTATCGGTCCTGCAGGAACAGGCAAGACATATCTTGCCATGGCCATGGGAATCACTGCCTTTAAGAGTGGTGAGGTGTCAAGGATAATTATGACAAGACCTGCTATTGAGGCTGGAGAGAAACTGGGATTTCTGCCAGGTGACCTGCAGTCCAAGGTTGACCCATATCTGAGACCTCTATATGATGCGCTGTATCAGATAATGGGTGCTGATACCTTCTTAAAAAATATGGAGAAGGGACTTATTGAGGTTGCTCCCCTTGCGTACATGAGAGGACGTACTCTTGACAATGCGTTCATAATCCTTGATGAGGCGCAGAATACAACTCCTGCCCAAATGAAGATGTTCCTTACAAGAATCGGATTCGGTTCCAAGGTAATCATCACGGGAGACTCGACTCAGAAGGACCTTGCTCCCGGGCAGGTGTCAGGACTTGATATTGCAGAGCGCGTGCTCAAGAAGGTGGATGATATTTCATTCTGCTATCTTACAAGCAGGGATGTTGTGAGACATCCGCTCGTTCAGAAGATTGTAAAGGCATATGAGGACTTTGAATCCAAGGAAAATGCCAGAACTAAGAGAAGGAAGAGCGGATATGACCGGAAGACAAAGAATAGCTGATATTCTTATTGCAATTATAATACTAATTTTTTCAACTGCGGCGCCGGCGGCAGTTGTTTTTGCTGCAAAGGGATTCGATTTGGGTTCCTGCCTGTATGAACTGTGCGGTGCAATGCTTGTTGGAGGAGCGGCTTCAGTAATGCAGCTATTCTCCGTTTTTTACATGGACATTAAGGGACACCGGGTATTTGGCATAAAGGGGCAGTATTCCAAATTTATAGCGCTCTATGTCATTTTTCTTATGATTTCCTGTGCGGTGAGCATTATCTCTCCGCTTTGTGTTCCGGTTCCGTTTTTTGCCGTAATGATCATGTATTATTCAGGACTTGAGCCAGCACTTGTCTGTGTGCTGGTATATGCAGCCGAGATGATTGCGGTCTCTGATTTTGCACCAGGCGCAGTCATTTCAGTAGTCTTTTCAGGAATTGCTTCTGTCATTATTTTTTCTGCCCCCGAAAAGCCACTATCATATGTGAAGAAGTCCCTGATTTCAGGTCTTATTGCGGTTATGTCTTACGCTTCGATGACGCTGACGACAATTGAGGAAATAGGTGCTGCTGACATCATTGACCCTGTGGTAGGGACGCTGGTGAGTGTTATCCTGCTGATTATTTTTACTAGAAGGTATTCAAAAAAATATCTTGAGACCTTTGATGAACTGTTTGAAAAAATTAATGACCCTGAGCATGAACTTCTTGTATCACTCAAGGAACAGAACAAGGAAGAATACATGATTGCGATTCACACGGCGCAGCTATGTGACAGGATTGCAACCAGGATGGAGCTTGACCGCGTTCTCTGTAAGTGTCTCGGCTTCTATCACAGGATAGGCGTGTTAAATGGTGGCAGGGCACATAAGAATACGGTAGATGTGGCTGAAAAGTACAATTTTCCCGCGCCTGCAGTTTTAGTGCTGACGGAGTATCAGAATGCCAAGAAGGAAGCACCAAAACGGAGCGAGACGATTATCTGCATTTTCGCAAATGATATCGTCAGTTCAATCAGATACTTGAGTGCTGAGAAGGGCAAGGAGAGTGTGGACTACGATAAGATAATCGAGTATGTTACTGACAAGAAGATATCAGAGGGGATAATGAAAAACAGTACTCTGACATTTTCTGATGTTGAGAAAATCAAGAGATATTTCAGAGAGGAACATCTATATTATGACTTTTTGTGTTGAGGTTGAGACGGATGTGAGCACGGGGCTTGACTACCAGAAGATACTTGAGATGGTCGCTGAGAAGACGCTGGATATGGAAGGCTGTCCTTATGAGGCGATGGTCAATCTGCTAATAACTGATGATGAAGGAATTCATGAAATCAACAAGGAGCAGCGTGATATTGACAGGGCGACAGATGTGCTGTCTTTCCCTATGCATGAGTATGAGAATCCTGCTGATTTTGATGAACTTGAAGAGGATTTTGCGTCCTTTGAACCTGACAGCGGGGAGCTGATGCTCGGTGATATCGTCATTTCAGCTGAGCACGTCCTTGCGCAGGCAGAGAGCTATGGGCATTCTGTGCTTCGAGAATTTGCTTTTCTAATTGCACACAGTATGCTACACTTAATCGGATATGACCATATGGTAGAGGAAGAGGCAGAGGATATGTTTGCCCGCCAGGAAGCTGTGCTTGAGGCCCTCGGAATTGGAAGATAGAGTTTTACATTAGGAGATCGATGTAATGAAGAATATAAAAGTTTTGGCATTGCTTGCAGTGCTTTCGTTGACATTTGCATTTACTGGCTGCGGGAAGGCTGAAGTACTTCCTGAGGCGGCCCAGACTACGGCCGAGGTAGAGGAAGAGGCTGAAGTGGAAGATCCCAATGCCTACAAGGAATTTGAGGAGAAGACACAGACAGTGGAGGAGCCGGTAGAGGAGCCGGTAGAAGAGGCTGAGGACGGACGTACCAGCTATGGACAGGAGCGTGAGCGCAAGGACGGTCAGGTTCGAAGCTACCTTACAGGAAAGTGGGTTGATGAGGCGGTTGGCGACCACAGACCTGTGGCCGTCATGCTTAACAACATTATTGATGCACAGCCTATGAGCGGGGTTTCATATGCAGATGTTATCTATGAGTGCGTTGTTGAAGGCTCACTCACAAGAATGATGGGAATTTT
>DCHL01000129.1:35133-39805 GCA_002317595.1 Lachnospiraceae bacterium UBA1753
GAGAACTATAAGGACCTTGATAAGATTGGTTCCGTTCGTTCCTGCAGAAATTACTTTGTATACTATGCGCTTGAGCTTGATTCAATTTATGCGCATTATGGTCAGTCAGCTTACGCCGTATCGCTTCTTGACCAGGATTTTGTTGACAATCTTTCCGGACTTTCCGGTATCGGCGGTACTGTGTTCTACAGAACAAGTGACAGGGTTGCACCTCATAATGCCTATGCTTCAGGCAAGGGTATCGATGCGGGAATTGAGAGACTTGGATATCGTACAGATTACAGGGAGGGATATCAGGGTAAGTTCACATTTGCTTACGATGATGAGGAGACAGTACCCTCTGGAGATGGTTCCATGGATGCAGTCAAGATGAAACCAGGCTACCTCATCAATAAGCCCTGGTTTGAGTACAATGCTGAGGATAAGAAGTATTACAGGTATCAGTATGATGAGGCCCAGATTGATGACGTGAATGGTGAGCAGCTTGCTGTTGACAATGTCGTATTCCAGTATTCCCAGTGGCAGCAGGTTGATGACAAGGGATATCTTGGCTTTGACTGTCACTCTGGTGGAGAGATGATTTACTTCACAAGAGGTAAGGCACAGAAGGGTGCATGGATCAGGTATGATGGTGATCAGGGTGCCACAAGATATTATGATACAGAGGGACATGAGATTATCTTCAATCAGGGTAAGACCTGGATCTGCATTATTCAGGATACGATGGGTGATAAGGTAGAGATAGAATAGTAAGTTTTAATGGGTACTAACAGAAAGAAATCAAATTTCATACTTCAGGGTGGAATTCTAGGTATAGCAGGTATCATTACCCGAATCATTGGAATGATATACAGAATCCCCGTGACAAATATTATTGGACCTGAGGGCAACGGATACTATGCCGCTGCCTATCAGGTTTATACTGTTATGCTCCTTATTTCATCGTACTCACTTCCACTTGCAGTTTCCAAAATTGTAAGTGCCAGAATCTCAAATGGTGAGTACAAGAACGCTGATAAAATCTTCAAGGCAGCCCTCGGTTTTGCCTTTGCAACTGGAACCGTAGTGTGTCTGCTTATCTTTTTCGGGGCAGAATTCTTTGCCGGAAGGATCATGAGTGAACCCCTGTCCACAATAGCTCTCAGGATTTTTGCACCTACCCTTCTTATCGTTGCTGTGATGGGTGTTGTAAGAGGATACTTCCAGGGTATGGGCACCATGGTGCCTACTGCTGTTTCCCAGATTATTGAGCAGATAATTAATGCCATCATCAGTATTCTTGCTGCTAAATACCTCTTTTCGTATGGACAGAAGGTTGGCGCAATCCTTCATAATGAGCATTACGCTTCTGCATATGGTGCCGCAGGAAGTACACTTGGTACAAGTCTTGGAGCGCTTGCCGGCCTTATTTTTCTGATAATCACACTTATGCTTGTCAACAGGACGCTCTATCTGCAGAGAAAGAGCGACAAGACAAAATTTACTGAGGACTATGGCTTTATCATTAAGATGATTCTGATCACAGTGATTCCTGTTATCATGAGTACCGCCATTTACAATATCAGTGAGCTTCTCTCAAATGCCATGTTCAATAAGATTATGATCAAGAAGGGATTTGAGTCGACAAAGTCATTTAGCTGGGGAGTATACTCTGGAGAATATAAGATACTGCTCAATGTTCCCATTGCGCTCTCAAGTGCAATGAGTGCTTCAGTTGTTCCGACGCTGACCGGCTGCATGGCAGAGGGCAATATCAAGGCTGCCAGGAGAAGAATCTCACAGGCAATGCGATTTACACTTATCGTGGCATTTCCCTGTGCTGTTGGTCTTGGCGTGCTTGCGCTTCCAATTATGTCGATGCTCTTTCATGAAGGATATGAAATGGCGGCTAAGCTTATGCAGTTTGGATGTGTGAATATCATTCTGTATTCGATCTCCACACTCTCAAACGGAATGCTTCAAGGAATTAATAAGATGAGAATTCCTGTAATCAATGCCTTTATTTCCCTGATTGTGCATCTTTCACTGCTTTATCTGCTGCTTAATAGGACGAATCTGCAGATATTCAGTGTAATCATATGCAACTTTGTTTTTGCTCTTCTGATGAGCGTACTTAATCATCTTGCAATTAGGAGATATGTCCACTACCGTCAGGAGATTTTCAGGACTTTTGTGACTCCTGGAATCTGTTCGGGAATTATGGGACTGATCATTTTTGTGATGTACAAGGTACTCAGCCAGAGCCTTTCTAACATGGTAAGCACACTCATCTGTATTGCTGCGGGTGCAGTGGCATATGTTATCAGTCTGGTTAAGCTTGGCGGAATAAGGTCTGATGAGATTACTGCGTTTCCTATGGGCAGATCTCTGCTAAAGATATTCAGGTCATTGCATCTGATGTAGATTATTTCCTGACCGATTACAGGGAAATGGTGAAGAAGAATGAGTAAGGTTTGTGTTATTGGAGGAGGGGCTTCTGGAATGATGGCAGCCATTAGCGCTGCGAGAGCCGGAGGCAGTGTCACCCTATTTGAAAGGGGAGACAGACTTGGGAAAAAAATATATGCCACAGGAAATGGTAGATGCAATTTTTCCAACTATAAACTTTGCGATACCTCCGATGAGAATATAAAAAGATATTACCGCGGAACGCACCCACTTTTTGCCAAGGCTGTCATTGAGAACTTTGGTCCAGAGGATACGGTCCGCCTTTTTCATGAGATGGGGCTGTTCGTGAGAAGCCGCGGTGAGCTTCTGTATCCTCATTCTGACCAGGCTGCATCTGTTGTGAAGGCCTTTGAGCAGGCTCTTTTACAGCTTGGGGTGAATGTGAGATGCGAAATTAAGATTACAGGAATAAGCAGGATTGAAGGTGGCATAGAGGTTATTCTGGGCCATGCAGATGGCAGCATGACTAGGGAAGTGTTTGATTCCTGTATAATGTGCTGCGGTGGCAGGAGCTATCCAAAGACTGGTTCTGATGGATTTGGCTACAAGCTGTGTAAGAAGCTGGGGATCCCGCTCGTTAAGGTTGTTCCTGCTCTCTGTAAGCTTGTATCAGAGGATTCATTCCTCAAGGGGATAGCAGGTGCCAGGTGGCAGGGTGAGCTCACTCTGCTCATTGATGATAAAGAGTGTGCAAGAGAGAGCGGCGAAATTCAGTTTACCGAGGAAGGCATCTCTGGAATCGTGGCATTTCAGCTGTCATCACTTGCAGCCAGGGCTCTGATGGAAGGAAGGGCGGTATCATTGCTTGTCAATTTCTGTCCGGAATATGATTCCGAGGGTGTCATTGAAATTGTCGACGCCCTTAATTCAAGAGCTGCAGATGGCAGTGTGAAACGTGATATACGCGAGGTACTGGCAGGATTTATCAACGACCGTGTTGCAGATGCTATCTGCGAGTACATGGAGGCGACGGGGTGTAGTCTTGTGAATGCACTGTCCGAGATGAAGATAAGGATTACGGGTGTCGGCGGGTATGACAGCGCCCAGACCTGTTCTGGCGGAATAGATGTCACCTGCCTTGACGAAAATCTGATGGTAAAGAATCTTCCTGGCGTGTATGCGGCGGGTGAGCTTATTGATATTGATGGTCTCTGCGGAGGATTTAATCTTCAGTTTGCATTCTCTACAGGTTTCATGGCCGGAAGGGCTGCTGGGAGGCTTTGATGCTTAGGATTTCACAGATAAAGTTAAGGCCAATAGCAAGAGAGAAGGACAGCGACCTGAAGGCAAGACTTGTTAAGAAGGTTTCCTCTGTGCTTAGGGTTTCTGAGGCGGATATTACAGATCTTTGGATAGCGAAGAAATCCATCGATGCCAGGAAGAAGAATGATATTCATTTGGTTCTGACTGCTGATGTGAAGGTTAACGGTGAGAACAGGATATTAAAGAAGAACCGAGATAAGAATGTTAACGCTGTTGTTCCAGTGGTATATAATCCAGTTGTGTCTGAAGGACTATCTGCTTCGGACAGGAGTCGGCAGCGGATTGTTATTGTTGGTGACGGCCCCGCAGGACTTTTTGCTGCTTATATTTTATCCACAAATGGCTACAGGCCGCTTGTTATTGAGCGTGGCAGGAGTGTTGACAGGCGCCAGGTGGATGTTGACAGATATTGGGAGAGCGGAGAGCTTGACAGTTCTTCAAATGTTCAGTTTGGTGAGGGCGGCGCAGGTACTTTTTCGGATGGTAAGCTCAACACACAGGTTAAGGATTCCTCGGGCAGGATTGCCTATGTTCTTAAGGTACTTTCTGAGAATGGAGCCCCTGAGAACATTACATATGAGCAGAAACCCCATGTTGGGACGGATGTGCTGAAAAAGGTCGTGACTTCCATAAGGGAGAAGTGTGAGCAGCAGGGAGCCACGTTCAGGTTTGAGACATGTCTGACGGGTATCTGCTGTGAAGGTGGCAGGGTTTCCTCGATAGAAGTTAACCACTGTGAAAAAATTGATGTTGATGCAGTCATTCTTGCCATCGGACATTCTGCAAGGGATACATTTTCAATGCTAAAAGATAGTGGAATTGATATGGAGCCAAAATCATTTGCAGTTGGCTTCAGGGTCCAGCATCCACAGAAGCTTGTCAATGAATTCCAATACGGAGAGGAGATGGCGGACTACTTTGGTGCTGCTCCATATAAACTGACGGCAAAATCATCGGATGG
>DCHL01000129.1:39893-67803 GCA_002317595.1 Lachnospiraceae bacterium UBA1753
GGCAGATTGTGTGTCAATGGGATGAGTTATTCGGGCCGGGACAGCAGCAATGCAAACAGTGCCATGATTGTTGCCGTGAATCCTGAGGATTACATTGCAGAATTAAACAAAGCAGAGGTGAAATATGATGCAGATGACCCTCTTATAGGAATGTATTTCCAGCGACTTCTTGAGGAGCGCACATACATGGCAGGGAACGGAAAAATTCCCCTTCAGAGGTTTGCAGATTACGAAAGAGAAGTGACTGGCGTGGATACTTCTTTTGATGACTTATCATTTGAGTCGGTTCACAGAGGGCGGAGCATTTATTCAAGTCTTAAGGGCATCCTTCCGGAATCCGTTGAGAAAGCCTTTGTGGAAGGCATGCATGAATGTGGCAGGAAGATAAAAGGATTTGATATGCCATCTGCCATTCTTGCAGGTACTGAAAGCAGGACATCAAGCCCTGTCAGGATAAACAGGGATGAGTGCGGTCAGTCTTCTGTTGCAGCTCTGTTTCCCTGCGGGGAAGGAGCCGGATATGCAGGAGGAATCACTTCTGCTGCAGTGGATGGAATAAGGATGGCTGAGGCTGTAATGGATTATTTTTCAAATAAAGATTAATCATGGAAATGAGGACTACTATGAGTGCAAGGGATGAACTTAAGAATAAAAAAAGAGTCGTAATCAAAATCGGCTCATCATCGATTACCCACAGTGAGAGCGGTGGACAGGACCTGATTAAGCTGGAGAAGCTAGTCAGGCAGCTTACGGACCTTAACAACAGAGGGATGGATGTAACACTTGTTTCTTCGGGTGCTATTGCTGTTGGTAAAAAAGCAGTGCAGATAAACAGGAGTACGAAGGGGCATGATGAAGAAAGTGTTGCCGTTAAGCAGGCCTGCGCTGCAATCGGTCAGGCAAGACTTATGATGACATATCAGAAGCTTTTTGGTGAATACAATCAGGTGACTGCGCAGATACTTATGACCAAGAAGACAATCCTTGACCCTATCAGCAGGAGAAATGCCCACAACACCTTCACTGAGCTTTTTAAGATGGGCGCAATCCCTGTAGTTAACGAGAATGATACGGTTGCAACCTATGAGATTGAGAGTCTTGGAACATTCGGAGACAATGACACCCTGTCGGCGATTGTATCAGCCCTTATTGATGCGGACCTCCTCATTCTGCTTTCGGATATTGATGGTCTCTACACGGATGACCCCAGGCAGAATAAGGATGCCAGGTTTATTGATCAGGTTGATTCGCTCTCTGAACATATTCTCTCAATGGGCAAGGATTCAACTGGTTCGGGAGTTGGAACCGGTGGAATGAGCACAAAGCTTAAAGCTGCCAAAATTGCTACCTCTGCGGGAGCAGACATGGTTATTGCCAACGGTGCTGACGTCGAGTGCATCTATAGGATTATTGAAGGAGAGCAGGTGGGAACACTGTTTACGGCACATCAGGACCCTGATTTCAATCTCGACACCTTCCTGCAGGACTAATTTTGATTGGAGAAAAATATGACAGAACAGATGATAAACAGAATTAACGAGCTCTACCATAAGTCAAAGGCTGAGGGGCTCTCTGAGGCTGAACTTAAGGAGCAGAAGGAACTCAGGGCTGCCTATATTGCAAATATAAAGGCGGGACTCAAGGCCCAGCTTGACAATATCGACATTCAGGAGAAGGATGGCTCGGTTACCAACCTTGGAGAAAAATTTGGAAAGAAAACAACAAATTAGACGAAAGATGCTGGCACTTCGCGCGGAGATTGACGGCAATGCCCGCCGCGTGGCCGACCGGCAGATATATGAAAATGCAGCTGGACTGAAGGCCTATAATGATGCGGAGAATATTTTTCTCTACGCATCATCGCTCCAGGAGGTTTCGACCATAGAACTGTTTAAGGCTTCTGTGCAGAACGGAAAGCGTGTGGCCTATCCGAGGGTAACAGGCGATGGATCCATGGAATTTTATGAGGTTACAGAGCTTTCGCAGCTTAAGGAAGGGTACAGGGGAATCCTGGAACCGTCAGTTGAATGTCCACTGGCTGATTTTTTCCCAGACGTCATATTTGTGCCCGGTGTGGCTTTTGACCTCGGCTTTATGCGTATGGGTTATGGCAAGGGATTTTATGACAGATACTTTGAGCGGTATGCTAAAGAACTGCAGAATGCCCAGCTTGTGGCACTTGCGTACAGAGTGCAGGTGCTTGATGAGATACCTGCTGATGAACACGATAAGAGGATGGATATTATTATCACTGAAGAGGGAATATGGACGAGAGAGAAAGACAATTAGCATATATTGAAAAATGCAGGGAACTGTATGAGAAGAAGGTGGAGGAGCTTGGCAGGAAGCTTTCCTTTCATGTGACTACCTTTGGATGCCAGATGAACGCCAGAGATTCGGAGAAGCTCTGTGGAATTCTTGAGAGTATCGGTTATGTGCAGGAGGACGAGGAGGAGAAGGCTGACCTTATTCTTTTCAACACATGCACTGTGCGTGATAATGCTAACCAGCGAGTGTACGGTCATCTCGGTGTCCTAAAGAAATATAAGAGGCTAAACCCTGAACTTAAAATCGGCATCTGTGGCTGTATGATGCAGGAGAAGACTGCTGTTGAAAAAATAAGGAAGAGCTATCCTTATGTGGATATCATATTTGGCACCCACAATGTGTTTAAGCTTGCGGAAATCATGTACCACTCATACACTTCGGAGGGAATGATTATCGACCTCTGGGAGGAAACCGAGCAGATTGTGGAGGATCTCCCTGTCGACAGGAAATACAGCTTTAAGTCTGGCGTGAATATCATGTTTGGCTGCAATAATTTCTGCAGCTACTGTATTGTGCCCTATGTTCGTGGAAGGGAGCGCAGCAGACGCCCTTCGGATATCGTGACTGAGATTGAAAAGCTTGTTGCTGATGGCGTGGTGGAGGTCATGCTTCTTGGACAGAATGTAAATTCCTACGGCCTTGACTTTGTAAAGAAGCAGAAGAATGGAACGCTTGAGGAAGACGTTGAAGTTATTACCTTCCCGGAACTGCTGAAGAGAATTGAGAAGATCGATGGTCTTAAGAGAATAAGGTTTATGACGTCTCATCCAAAGGATCTGTCGGATGAGCTGATCGAGGTCATGAAGAACAGTAAGAAGATATGTCATCATATGCATCTTCCGCTTCAGTCAGGCTCGAGCAGACTTCTTGCAGATATGAACCGCCATTACACAAAAGAGCAGTATGTAGAACTGGCGCTCAAGCTTCGTAGGGAGATTCCTGACATTGCCATAACCACTGACATCATAGTTGGATATCCAGGTGAGACAAAGGAAGATGTTGATGAGACTCTCGATGTAATCCGTACCGTCCAGTATGACAATGCGTTTACATTCCAGTACTCAAAGAGAACAGGAACGCCTGCGGCTGCCAGGGAAGACCAGGTTGAGAAGGCGCAGGTGCAGGAGCAGTTTGACAGAGTGCTTTCGCTTGTTCAGGAGACATCAAAGGCGAGGACGGCACTACTTGAGGGACAGGTCCTTTCAGCTCTGGTCGAGGATGTTGATGAGCAGCAGGAGGGATATGTGACAGGCCGTCTTGGTAATAATAACTGTGTACATTTCCCAGGTTCTATAGCACTTATCGGAAGCATAGTAGAGGTTAAGCTTACTAAGTGTATGGGCTTCTATTACATAGGTGAAATGGTTTGATTTTTTGTAATATTTATTCTAAATTAAGTAGATTTTATTCGATTTTTCTGTTAAAATTTATAGTTGTTACATATAAATGTAATGATTTTATTCAGATATCAATTTGGAGGTGCTTTTTTCATGGAAGAAAAGAAGACGAAGAAGTCTGGTCTTAAGGGTTTTGGTTCGATGAAGTTTACCATGATTCTGGTAAATATTGCCGTGGTTTTTGTAACGGCAGTAGTACTTGCAATCGTTACCATTCCTTCGGCTAGCAAGACTATCAGTTCAATGGCACAGGATACCATCGCAGACCAGGCAGTGGCTTATGGTAAGCTGATGGAGGGATACTACAAAGAGACTCCGGATCCTTCATATGATGAGATTAAGGGAATCATTGGTGATGTTGGCCTTGAAGGTGTTTCTTCAAGCTATGCATATCTTGTTAGTAAGGATGGCACGATGCTTTTCCATCCTACACAGGATAAGGTTGGAAGCCCCGTTGA
Organism: Lachnospiraceae bacterium UBA1753; assembly: GCA_002317595.1. Classification (GTDB taxonomy): domain Bacteria; phylum Bacillota; class Clostridia; order Lachnospirales; family Lachnospiraceae; genus UBA1753. The sequence continues at coordinate 44,077 of DCHL01000129.1, forward strand.
GAATGAGGTTGTTAAGGGTCTTGTTGCTGATCTTGCCGCAGGCAAGCAGCCCTCTCCTGATTTTGTTGAGTACCTCTTCAAGGGCAAGATGAAATATGCAGGATACTATGTGACTGCAGAGCCTCAGCAGAGCATTCTTGTTGTTACTGCTGACGAGGATGACATCCTCAGTTCAATAAAGAGCTTTGAGATTAAGGTTATCGTAGCCTCAATCATCATAATTATTCTTGCAGCAGTCCTTGCATGGATAGTTGGCGGCATCATGATGAAGCCACTGCTTATCCTTACTGGTGTTGTTGACAAGACTGCAGACTTTAATTTCGAGTCTAATCCTCAGGCGCATGGAATTATGCTTAGAAAGGATGAGGCCGGTCAGATAGGTAGAGCAATCTCCAAGATGAGAGAGAACCTTCGAGCAATCGTTGGACAGATTGATGCAACTTCTTCAAGCATTAGTGGTAATGCGGTCAGCCTTAAGGATTCAACCAACAAGGTTAATGAGGATTCAAGTGACAACTCAGCAACAGCTCAGGAACTTGCAGCTGGAATGCAGGAGACAAGTGCTACTACTGAGAATATCACTGCAAGTATCCAGAATGTCAGCAACGATACAGCTGAGATTAATAAGCTCACAGTTGACGGTGAGCAGGTGGCTAAGGAAATCCAGGTTAAGGCAGAGAAGCTTGAGAAGGATGTTGCCCGCATGAGAGATGAGACTGAGGCAATGTATGCAAGCGTTAAGGAGAAGAGCGCTGCGGCAGTTGCACAGTCTAAGGCAGTTAACAAGATTAATGACCTTGCTAATTCAATCATGGAAATCGCTTCACAGACAAGCCTTCTTGCACTTAATGCTTCAATTGAGGCGGCAAGAGCTGGTGAGAGCGGAAGAGGTTTTGCAGTAGTTGCTGAGGAAATCGGTAACCTTGCAAATCAGTCATCTGAGACAGTTAATGGAATTACAGCTATTGTAAATGAAGTTCATGAGGCTGTTAATAACATGTCTGAATGCCTTAACAAGATGAATGACTTCCTTGAGAACAAGGTTTCTAAGGATTATGATCAGTTTACTGATGTATCACAGCAGTACAACAATGATGCTCATGTATTCCAGGTAAGCATGCAGGATATTCACATTGCCATGAACAACCTGACTGCTAACATTCAGGATATCACAGAGGCTATTGATGGAATCAACGATACAATCGGCGAGTCTGCAATCGGAGTTACTGATATTGCACAGAAGACAACCGACATCGTTTCGCTCAGCTCACAGACCTACGAGCTGGTTGAGGAGAGTGTTTCATATGCTGATGAGCTTCGTGGAATCGTTGGAAGATTCAAGATGGAGTAATGTTGATTAGTTAATATGGTGTTTGTGGGAGAGTGGTACGGATGCGATCACTCTCCCTTTTGTGGTTTAGAATTTAGGACGGATATGGAAATCGATTACAATTCGCTGTCACCTATGATGCAGCACTACCTGAAAACAAAAGAAGAGAATCAGGGATGCATAGTATTCTATCGTCTCGGCGATTTTTATGAGATGTTTTTTGAGGATGCAGAGACTGTATCTGCAGAACTTGAGCTTACACTCACTGGAAAAGCATGTGGACTTAAGGAGAGAGCGCCTATGTGTGGCGTTCCTTTTCATGCAGTGGACACCTATGTCAGCCGCCTTGTTGAGCGCGGATATAAGATAGCTATCTGTGACCAGGTAGAGGATCCAAAGCTTGCAAAGGGAATTGTTAAGAGAGAGGTAACGAGAATCATTACCCCTGGAACCAACATGGCTGAGCAGGCGCTTGATGAGAACCGTAATAATTTTATCATGTGCATAATTGCAGAAGGCACATATTTTGGCATATCAACTGCAGATGTCACGACCGGTGATTTTAGTCTGACTGAGTGCGAAGGCATCAAGAAACTGATGGATGAGATTGCTGTGTTTTCTCCGGCTGAGATTGTGTGCAACAGTGATTTTTTCACCTGTGGTGTTGATGTGTCAGACCTCAGAAACAGGATGAATATTGCTGTCTCAACTCTGCAGGAATTCTACTTCAATAGGGAGTCGTCAGTTGACAAGCTGCTCGAGCATTTCTCTGTGGCTTCCTGTCAGGCCCTGGGCATTGATGATTTCCAGCTTGGAACCCAGTCTGCTGGAGCACTTCTCTGGTATCTTCAGGATACTCAGAAGATAACGCTCTCGCATTTTACACATATTTCACCCTATATATCATCTTCCTATATGATGGTGGATTCCTCTACGAGAAGAAATCTCGAGCTCACTGAGACGATGAGGGAAAAGCAGAAGCGTGGTTCTCTTCTCTGGGTTCTTGACAAGACAAAGACTGCAATGGGAGGTAGGCTCCTGCGCTCCTACGTAGAGCAGCCCCTTGTGGATAAGGCAGGAATTGATGCAAGGCTTGACTGCGTGTCAGAATTTGGAAGCCGTGTTATTGACAGGGAAGAGATACGTGAATACCTTGGGCCGGTATATGATATTGAAAGACTCCTTGGCAGAATCAGTTACCGTTCAGCTAACCCCAGAGATCTGATTGCCCTTAAATCGTCGCTTGGAATGCTGCCGCCAATCAGAAGTATTCTGTCCTCTGAATTCTCAAGTCCACTGATTAGGGAAATTTTTGAGGATTTTGATGACCTCAAGGATATTTACAGGCTGATAGACGCCGCTATCGTGGATGACCCGCCTCTTGCCATGAAGGATGGCGGGATAATAAAGGAAGGCTACAACGAGACCGTAGATTCCCTTAAGAAGGCAAAGACAGAAGGTAAGGGATGGCTGTCGGCGCTAGAGGAAGAGGACCGTGAGCGAACTGGTATTAAGAACCTTAGGATTAAGTACAACAAGGTGTTCGGATACTATTTCGAGGTAACCAATTCCTTTAAGGACCTGGTTCCTGAGGACTATATTAGAAAGCAGACACTGACAGGTGCGGAGAGATTTACAACTCCCAAGCTCAAGGAACTTGAGGATGTAATCCTAAATGCAGAAGATCGTCTGTTTTCTCTTGAGTATGACCTGTTCTCTGAAGTCAGGGAGGCTATCTATTCCCAGATGGAGAGGATTCAGAGAACGGCGAAGGCGATTGCCAGGCTCGACGTATTTACTTCGCTTTCGTATGTGGCAGAAAAGAATCACTATGTCCGCCCTGCGATAAATGAAGAAGGCATTATTGATATCAAGGAGGGACGCCATCCTGTTGTTGAGAGGATGCTGCCTGGCGATTCTTTCATATCTAATGACACTTATCTTGATAATGGTAAGAAGAGGATCTCCATCATAACAGGCCCCAATATGGCAGGTAAGTCGACCTATATGAGGCAGACAGCATTAATAGCTCTTATGGCAGCTATAGGCTCCTTTGTTCCAGCTACGTCTGCCAATATCAGCATCTGCGATAGGATATTTACGAGGGTTGGTGCATCGGATGACCTTGCCAGTGGCCAGTCGACCTTCATGGTCGAGATGACCGAGGTGGCCAATATCCTTAGAAATGCTACTGATAGAAGCCTTCTCATCCTTGATGAGATTGGACGAGGAACGGCGACCTTCGATGGCCTGTCAATAGCCTGGGCTGTTGTGGAATACATTGCAAATACCAAGATTCTTGGAGCAAAGACCTTGTTTGCAACTCACTATCATGAGCTTACTGAGCTTGAGGGAAAGCTTCCTGGTGTCAACAACTACTGTATTGCAGTTCGCGAACAGGGAGATGATATTATTTTCCTTAGAAAAATTATCAAGGGTGGTGCAGACAAGAGCTACGGTATCCAGGTTGCAAGGCTGGCAGGTGTACCAGAGCAGGTACTTAAGAGAGCCAGTGAACTTGTGGAGCAGCTCCTCACTAATGATATCACGTCGAAAATAAAGGATATTGCTGATCTTGAAAAGGCGAAGCGCAAGGTTGATAAAATGGAGCTTGATCAGATTTCACTTTTTGATACACAGAGTGATGAAAATATTCTTGATGAGATTGCCGGAATTGACCTTACAAGGATGACTCCGATTGATGCACTGCTTAAGCTCCAGCAGCTTCAGAGCAAGATTAACAACAGATATAAACCTTAGATTAGTGAAAATAAGAAATGATTAATATATTAAGTGAAGAGACAATTGATAAAATCGCCGCGGGAGAGGTGGTCGAGAGACCTGCCAGTGTGGTTAAGGAACTGTGCGAGAACGCAATTGATGCCGGAGCTACAATTATTTCTGTCGAAATCAGGGGAGGGGGGATTGAGCTCATAAGGGTCACAGACAATGGATGTGGAATTGAGCGGGATGAACTTAAGAAGGCATTCCTTCGTCATGCCACAAGTAAAATTACCTGCATTGACGACCTGTTATCACTTGATTCTCTTGGTTTTAGGGGAGAAGCACTTTCAAGTATTTCTGCAGTGGCGAGAGTTGAGGTCATCACCAAGACTAAGGATAAAATGACAGCCTCAAGATATACTATTGAAGGCGCAAAGGAGGGGGAACTTCAGGAGGTGGGTGCTCCCAATGGAACGACCTTCCTGATCAGAGACCTTTTCTTCAATACACCAGTACGACGCAAATTTCTTAAGACTGCAGCAACTGAAGGTGCATACGTTGCAGAGGTGATGGAACACCTTGCGCTTTCCCATCCGGAAGTCGCATTTACCTTCTTAAGTGGCAGCAGAACCGTTGTCCAGACTGGTGGCAGAGGTGAACTCAAGGATATAATATACAGCCTTTATGGACGCGATATTGCCAGGGAACTGGTGAAGGTTTCAGCACCCTCGGTGGAGGGATATATTGCAAAACCAATAGTTGCAAGAAGCAACAGAAATCACGAACTGTTCTTTGTGAATGGCCGCTTTGTAAAGTCGACGCTTCTTTCAAAGGCAGTGGAGGAGGCCTACAGGCCGTTCCTCATGCAGCATAAATTTCCATTTTGTGTCCTTCATATTAATCTCGCAGGGGCAGAGGTAGATGCCAATGTGCATCCAACAAAGCTAGAGGTCAGATTCTCGGACAATGAGAGGATTTTTAATTATGTCAGGGATGTGGTGAGCGATGCCCTGAGGGAAAGGGAACTGATTCCTGCTGTTTCAGTACCTGAGCCAGTACCTGCTCCGACTGCTTATAAGGAATCACACCGTGATCCTGTTTTGTCAGTTCCTCAGACTGAAACAGAGGAGGCCTTGGAGTCCCACGTAGCGCCTGCCGTTACTCTGGCTCCTCAAACCGTGCATGAGCGTGCCCCGCTTCCCTTTGAGACAACGAGGATTCTTGCTGAGCGCGCACAGTATGAGACGAAGGTTAAAGAGGACGATGAGCTATCAGAGATTATTAACCCACAGCAGATGAATCTGTTTGAGGAAAAAATCCTGACCAGGAAGACCAGGCAGGAATATAAGGTCATCGGCCAGGCGTTTGATACCTATTGGATTATAGAATACCAGGAAAAGCTCATGTTCGTTGACCAGCATGCTGCCCATGAGAAGGTACTCTACGAGCAGTTCCTCAAAAAAATCGAGAATGAGGATGTGTGTTCACAGAATCTCATGCCACCGGTAATCGTATCTCTTAATGCCAGGGAACAGGAACTCCTTGAGCGCTACAGTGATAATTTTGCGCGGATGGGTTTTGAGATTGAGAATTTTGGTGGTAAGGAGTATGCTTTAAGGGCTGTTCCTGAGAATCTTACATCCATTAATTCCTCGGAACTCTTTATTCAGGTCCTTGATGATCTCAGTGAAAATGATGGAAGGGCTATGCGGCCTGAAATGGTTAATGACAGGATTGCTACCATGGCATGTAAGGCTGCGGTAAAGGGAAATAACAGGCTGTCACTTCCTGAAATTGAAAAGCTTCTGGATGAGCTGCTTGAACTTGATAATCCCTACAACTGTCCGCACGGACGACCGACCATGATAACCATGTCAAAGTATGAGATGGAGAAGAAGTTTAAACGTATTGTATGATGAGAGAATTAGTTATTTTATCCGGCCCCACAGCAGCTGGTAAGACAGCATTATCCATCGAGCTGGCAAAAAGAATTGGCGGAGAGATAATATCTGCCGATTCAATGCAGGTTTACAGGCATATGGATATAGGGACTGCAAAAATTACAGAGAGTGAGATGTGTAATGTACCTCATCATCTTATCGACTGCAGGGAACCCTTTGAAGAATGGTCTGTCGGTACCTTTAAGGCGGAGGCTGACAGGGCAATTGCAGGAATTTATGAGAGAGGCCATATTCCCATCATAGTTGGAGGCACAGGATTTTACATTCAGTCAGTTCTTTATGACGTTAATTTTTCCCAGGAACCTGAGGACCGGTCTGTGAGGACTCAGCTCGAAGAGTACTATGAGAAAAATGGGGCTGTGGCACTTCATGATATGTTGAAATCCATCGATGAGGAGGCTGCTCAGGAAATTCACGCAAATAACGTCAAGAGAGTCATCCGGGCAATAGAGTTCTACCGTGTCAATGGAAGGAAGATATCGGAGCATAATAAAGAGGAGCGAATGAAGACATCTCCCTACAATGCGGCATATTTTGTCCTGACCATGGACCGCGAAAAGTTATATTCAAGGATTGACAGACGAGTGGACATTATGGTAGAAAATGGACTGCTTGATGAGGTCAGGAACCTGAAGGAAATGGGTTATGACAGAAGCTTTGTGTCAATGCAAGGCCTTGGATATAAAGAGATTCTCGCATATCTAGATGGGGAGATAAGCCTTGAAGAGTCCATTGATATGCTGAAGCGTGAGACAAGACATTTTGCGAAGCGCCAGCTCACCTGGTTTAGGCGCGAAAGGGACGTGCTCTTTATTGACAAGGATAAGTATTCGGGAGAGGAGCAGATTCTCGAAGAAATGATAAGAGTGCTTAAGGAGAAAAATATATGTCAGTAGCAGATAAATATTCACAGTTTGGTATCAGGCCATCTGTAAGTGAATTTGCAGAAAAAATCTGTAGCGCACTTTCTGAGCGATTTGAGGCAATTGATGAAAACGCAGAGTGCTGTCAGCTTAAGGTGATTAAGGCAATGCAGGATAACAGGGCCTCAGAAGCCTGCCTTCTTGGAACGACAGGTTACGGATATAATGACCTGGGAAGAGATACGCTTGAGCAGGTGTATGCCTCTTTGTTTCACACGGAGGATGCCCTTGTAAGGCCACAGATTACCTGCGGTACGCATGCGCTTGCGCTGGCGCTGTTTTCTAATTTAAGACCAGGGGATGAACTGTTAAGTCCTGTCGGAAAGCCTTATGACACGCTGGAGGAGGTTATAGGTATCAGACCATCGCAGGGGTCCCTTGCTGAGTATGGCGTTACATATTCCCAGGTTGACCTGCTTCCTGACGGTGGATTTGATTATGAAGGAATCAGGAACAGCATCAATGAAAGGACGAAGCTTGTCACTATCCAGCGCTCAAAGGGATACCAGACAAGACCTACCCTTTCCGTTAAGAGAATCGGTGAACTTATTTCATTCATTAAGGGAATTAAGCCCGAGGTGACGGTCATGGTTGACAACTGCTATGGTGAGTTTGTCGAGGATATTGAGCCGTCGGACGTGGGGGCTGACATGGTTGTAGGTTCGCTTATCAAGAACCCGGGTGGTGGACTTGCTCCGATTGGCGGATACATTGCAGGAAAAAAGAAATGCATTGAAAATGCAGCACACAGACTTACAAGTCCAGGACTTGGAAAGGAAGTCGGAGCTTCACTTGGTGTACTGCCTGCCTTCTACCAGGGACTTTTCCTTGCACCAACGGTAACAGCCAGTGCGCTTAAGAGTGCAATTTTTGCGGCAAATATATATGAGAAGCTTGGATTTGCAGTGGTTCCTAATAGCACCGAGTCGCGTCATGACATAATTCAGGCGGTGACCTTTGGAACACCGGAGGGTGTCATTGGATTCTGTCAGGGAATTCAGGCAGCCGCGCCCATTGACAGCTTTGTTGTGCCGGAGCCCTGGGAGATGCCGGGGTATGATGCCGATGTAATCATGGCTGCCGGAGCCTTTGTATCCGGATCTTCCATTGAGCTTTCAGCCGATGGACCGATGAAGGAACCCTATGCGGTATATTTCCAGGGTGGTCTTACCTGGCCCCATGGAAAGCTTGGAATTATCATGAGTCTTGAGTATTTGGTTCGCAGTGGTGTTGTTAAGGAATCACAACTTGTGGTATAGTGTAGAGTAATTATTTTTTCATAATAGTCTTTTCGCCCGGAGAATGGCTTGGAAAGGACATATATGAAAAACATGAAAAAGGAACATTTGAAGCTTAAGGATCTGCCTGTAGGTATGATGCCGTTTGAAAAGTACAAGGCGTTTGGGGCCGGTGCGCTCACTGATGATGAACTGATAGCCCTGATTATCAGGACCGGCACAAAGAATTTACGTGTTACTGAGGTTGCAAGGAATCTCATTTCGGTCTGTGAGCACTATGGCGGTCTGTCATACTTAAACAGGATTCCTGACAGTGAGATTTATTCTGTGGAAGGAATAGGAGAGGTTAAGCTTGCCCAGCTTCGGTGCGTGGCTGAACTGTCAGAGCGCATGAGTAGAGGGAATAAGGAGACGCCCTTCAGACAGCACCTGACATCCGCCGAGGAAGTGGGGCGGTATCTAACATCGCAGATGGGAAGCCTTGAGCATGAGGAGACCTGGGCGCTCTATGTGGACGCCAGGAATGTTCTGATTAAGAGGACGGTTCTGACTAGCGGAACGGTCAATGCATCGCTGGTTTCGGCGCGCGATGTATTTCTTGAGGCACTGAGATGCAGTGCAGTGGGAGTGGTTCTTGCCCATAACCATCCCAGCGGAGACCCTTCTCCGAGCATGGACGATATTGAGGTCACAAGGAGCATCTGCATGGCGGCGCAGCTTATGGATGTCAGGCTTATCGACCATATCGTTGTGGGCGCTAAGCAGTTTATTTCAATGAAGGCATGTGGATACATTCCTGAATGAAAGGAGATTTAAGGTGGCAAATCTTGCGTTTGGTATCGATCTTGGTACCGGTAACATTAAGATATATAACAGTATTGATGACACTATCCTGAATGAGAAGAATATGATTGCCATTCAGAACCGTGACACACTTTTTGCCTATGGTGATTCTGCATTTGATATGTACGAGAAGGCACCTGGTAATATTCATGTATCATATCCCCTGATTAATGGTGTAATTGCAGATATCAAAAATATGCAGACTGTTCTCAAGTGTTTCGTGAACGACCTTACAAAAGGAAGATACAGCGGCGCTGATTACTATATTTCTGTTCCGACTGATGTAACAGAGGTTGAGAAGCGTTCGTTTTATGACCTTGTAAGGGATGCTGATGTCAAGGCGAAGAAAATCATGGTTGTTGAGAAGGCCATCGCTGACGGGCTTGGATTTGATATTGATGTTAAGAATTCCCAGGGTATCCTGGTGGTTGATATTGGATTTGCCACAACCGAGATTTCAATTCTCTCCCTTGGTGGAATCGTGCTTTCCAAGCTTATTAAGGTTGGCGGACAGAAGTTTGATGATGCCATCCGCGGAGCCGTGAGAAAAGAGTTCAATCTCATGATTGGCGAGAAGACTGCAGAACGGGTAAAAATATCCCTTGCAGAGCTTGAAGAGGCGAGTGCAAATGCAATCGTTTATGGCCGTGACATTGTGACCGGTCTTCCTGTTGAGAGGGAGATTCCTACATATCTTGTTGACCAGGCCTTAAGAGAGCATTTTGATACTATTATTGATAATATTAAGGTTATTCTTGAGAGGACTCCGCCGGAGCTTGCTGCAGATATTTACAGACATGGAATTTATCTCACTGGAGGCTCTGCAAGGACAAGCCACCTCGGAGAACTTATCAGCAAGGGAACAAACCTTAAGGTTAATCTGGCGAGCAATTCGGCGGATTCAGTTGCCTGCGGTCTTGCGAGAGTAATCAAGGATGATACGTACAAGTCAGTTGCGTACTCAATCCAGGGAATGACGAAATAATTTTTTGGGAAAAGTAATATGCCACGAGTTCGTGTAAAACGTCAAAGAGTAGTTTTGCCAAGTAAATATGTGTTGCTGATTCTTTCTGTTGTGTGTGTGCTTCTGATGATTGTGACTTATACAACAGATTTTATCTCTGCCCCGCTTTCCTATGTATCGGGGTATACTATTGTTCCTTTTCAGAATGGAATCATGGAAGTGGGTTCATATCTGTCAACCAGGGCCGATGATCTGAAGCAGCTTCGTGAGGTTATGGAGCATAATGAACAGCTTCAGAATGAAGTTGACCAGCTTAAGATTGAGAATTCAAATCTTATTGCTGATAAATATGAGCTCAATGAACTAAGGGAACTTTATCAGCTCGACCAGAAGTATTCAGGCTATGAGAAGGTTGGAGCAAGGGTCATTGGAAAGGATCCGGGAAACTGGTTTTCTGTATTCCTCATCGATAAGGGTGAGGAAGATGGCATCTGTACTGATATGAATGTCATGGCTGGTTCTGGACTTGTGGGAATTGTGACTGAGGTTGGCCCAAACTGGGCAACGGTACGTTCCATAATTGATGACTCATCTAATGTGAGTGCACAGGTTCTGTCAAATTCCAAGCACCTTGTTGTCACGGGTGACCTTCTTCTCATGGAGAAGGGGCAGATAAGGTTCTCGCAGCTTGTTGATGATGATTCAGAGGTTGTCGAGGGTGACCAGCTTGTGACCTCAGACATATCAGACAAGTACCTCCCCGGCATTAACATTGGATATATCAGCTCTGTGGAGAAGGATGCCAACAACCTTACAAAATCAGGAACTGTTACTCCTGTGGTTGATTTTGCGAGAATGGATGTAGTTCTTGTAATCAAAGAACTTAAGAATAAGGAATAATACTGATTAATGAAACGAAAAATCACCTTATTTTTTCTAATCATAATATGCTTTATACTTCAGACCACCTGCTTTCAGTATGTCTCGCTGGGAGGTGTTGTTCCCAATGTGCTTCTCATTGTGACTTCATGCTTTGGATTCATGAGAGGTAAGAAAGAGGGAATGTATGTAGGCCTTTTTTCAGGTCTTCTGATTGATGTTTTCTATGGTGGTGGAATGCTCGGTCTCTATGCCCTGCTGTATCTGGTAATGGGTTATCTAAACGGATTCTTTCATCGCGTATTTTATCCTGAGGACATAAAACTTCCAATTGTTTTTGTTGCGGTTTCTGATGGCGTGTACTGTATTATATCCTATGTCCTTTTGTTTTTGCTTAGAACAAAGATGGAGTTTTTCTCATATCTTAAGATGATTATCCTCCCGGAGATTGTGTACACGGTACTTCTGACACTTATTATTTACAGGCTGATTCTGGGAATAAATAACCTTCTTGAGAAGGACGAGAAAGAGAAAGAGGCAAAGTTTGCTTAACGAACTGAGAGATCAGATAATTAATTTCATAACGTCAAGGATGTTTGTTCTCATAGTTATCATCTTTTTCTTTTTTGGAATCCTTGTAAACAGGTTATTTCAGCTTCAGATTGTAAATGGCGAGTCCTATCAGAACAATTTCAAGCTGAAGATTCTTAAAGAGCAGTCCATCAAGAGTACAAGAGGTAAGATATTTGACGTCAATGGCGAGCTTCTTGCATATGATGAGCTGGCTTATTCTGTAACAATTGAGGATAACTATGATACTGTGGGTTCAACTAAGAACAGAGAGCTTAACAGCAACATCTACCATCTTATCCAGATACTTGATGAACATAGGACTCCACTTTCCTGCGAGTTTAATATCGTAATGAACAAGGCGGGGCAGTATACCTATACTGTTGAAGGAAAGACTCTATTAAGGTTCCTTGCTGACATCTATGGTTATTCGCAGACCTCTGACCTTAAGCTTAAGGAGAAGACGGCAACACCTGATGAGATAATTGAGTATCTCTGCAGCGCCAAGAAATTCGGTATTGGCTCATATACAGAAGGTGAGAATGGTAAGTATACTTTTGTTCCACTTGAGGGTTATACAAAAGAGGAGATATTAAAGCTGGTCACAGTCCGCTATGCAATGAGCCTTAACAGCTTTCAGAAGTACATTGCCACGACTGTTGCAACTGGTCTTGATGAGGAGACTGTTGCCATTATCATGGAAAACCGTTCGGAGCTTCAGGGTGTTGATATTGCGGAGGATACTCAGCGAAGATACATAGATGAGCCAAGCCTCTCACCAATACTTGGATACACGGGTATCATCTCGCCTGAGGAGCTTGAATCCTACAATGCGGATGGCGGCAACTATGAGCGAAATGACATGGTTGGCCGTGCCGGTATTGAGAAAGAGATGGAAAAATATCTCCAGGGGTCCAAGGGCTACAGGCAGGTATATGTAGACAATCTCGGAAAGGTTGTGGAGGTTGCTTCGGAATCAGAGCCTGCTGCAGGAAATGACCTGTATCTTACAATTGATTCAAAGCTCCAGTCTGCAGTATACAAGATTCTTGAACAGAAGCTTGCGGGTATAGTTGTATCACATATTAGGAATATCAGGGCTGAAGAGATGGAGGAGCAGGATGCATCCGGCAATATCCTCATATCTATTGACGATGTGTATTATGCACTGTTCAACAATGGAGTCATTGATCTTGCTCATCTTGCTGATAAGGGTGCTGGTACATATGAGCGTCAGATTCAGTCTGTGTATGAACAGAAGGAGAGCAATGTAACAGATGCATTGAGACTTGAACTCACTTCCACCAGGACTCCGTATTCTGGACTGGTAAAAGAATACCAGGTTTATGAAAGCTTCCTTGTTTCACAGCTTTCATCTTCAAATCTGGGAATTCTCATTAATGACAATATTGATGAGAAGGATGAGGTATACCAGAACTGGAAGAGCGAGACAATATCGCTTTCTGAATACCTGCATCATGCAATAGCAAACGAATGGATTGATGTGACAAAGCTTGGAATTGACCAGCAGTATTCAGATACTGAAGAAATATATAATTCTCTTGTTGATCTGATGCTTAACAACCTTCATGGGAATACATCCTTCCAGCGCAAGGTTTTCAAGTATATGATAAGGGACAACAATATCTCAGGACTTCAGATATGCATGGTTCTTTTTGAGCAGGGAGCCATCAATGATGATGTCGACATGAAAAGACAGCTTGAGAGCGGTGAAATAACACCTTATTCTTTTATGATTGAAAAAATCAGAAAGATTGAAATTACACCGGCCCAGCTTGCTCTTGATCCCTGTACTGCATCCTGCGTCATTACAGATGTCAATACAGGGGAAGTGAGGGCCTGCGTTTCCTATCCTAGCTATGACAATAACAGGCTTGCAAATACGATAGATTCTGATTACTACAATGATCTGCGAAATGATCTGTCCAATCCTCTGTACAGCTATGCCACACAGCAGAAGACAGCGCCTGGATCAACCTATAAAATTGTGTCAGCTCTTGCTGGTGTCTCTGAAGGAGTCATTAACCTCGGGGAGACAATCGATTGCATTGGACAGTATGATAAAGTAGATAATCCTAAATGCTGGAAATTCCCTTCAAGTCATGGACCGCTTGACGTTTCCGGTGCAATCAGAAACTCATGTAACTTTTTCTTTTATGAGGTCGGATACAGACTTGGATGTGACGGATACGGAAGATATAAGAGCGATACAGGTCTTGATCAGCTTAACAAATATGCTGACATTTTTGGCCTGTCTGACCTGTCTGGAATTGAGCTCTCTGAAGCGGAGCCGACTATGTCAACAGAGGACTCTGTCCGTTCTGCAATTGGTCAGGGTACCAACGCATTTACTACGGTACAGCTTGCAAGGTATGTAACAACCATAGCTAACAGCGGAACCTGTTACAATATAAGTCTTCTGGATAAGCTGGTTGATTCGGAGGGAAATGTGATTCAGGATTTTAATCCTGAAATACGTAATCATGTTGAGACTTCTGATTCTGTATGGACGGCAATCCACAGTGGTATGCGCGGCGTTGTTGAGGATGCGGCTGCATTTAGGGACAGCGGTGTTTATGCGGCTGGTAAGACAGGTACAGCTCAGCAGATAAAGAGCAGACCAAACCATGCGCTCTTTATTGGGTATGCACCGTACTCAGCACCGGAAATCTCAATCGCAACCCGTATTGCTTATGGATATACTTCTGCCAATGCGGCGGAGGTGGCAAGGGATGTATTCCAGTATTACTTCGGACTCAAAGACCCTGAGGATGTCATTACAGGAGAGGCAGAGATTCCGACAAGTGGTACTATTTCAGACTAATTGATTTGTCTTTGGAGGGTATGATGGCAAAGAATTTAGTGGTAATAAAAAGTTTCAAAAACGGCCTCGACATATTCCTTGATCCGGAACTTGAATTTGAGGAACTGAAGCAGGAAGTGTTTCATAAATTCGGCGATTCTGCCAAGTTCTTTGGAAATGCCAAGGTTGCCATGTCATTTTCCGGAAGAGTGCTTACTTCCGCTGAGGAGAATGAACTGATTGATACAATTTCATCTGCCTGCAATCTGCAGATCTGCTGTCTGATTGAGAAGGATGATGAGAGGAACGACATCTATCTCAAGGCGCTCGGCCAGTTCTCGGAAGTTGCAAGTTCTGTGGGGGGACAGCTTTATAAAGGCACTGTTACGGCGGGAGAGATTGTAAAGACTCCGTACTCTATCGTTGTTCTTGGCGATGTCAATCCGGGGGCAAAGATAATATCAGGAGGAAATATTGTCGTTCTTGGAACCTTATATGGATTTGCCCATGCGGGCTTTTATGAAGAGAGTGAAGATGATGGCTTTGAGCTTGTCAACCAGGAAGGAGAGCATATCCCTGACATGGGAGACAAGAGGTCAGACTGCTTTGTTGCAGCTCTTGAGATGAAATCGCCATCAATTGCCATTGGTTCGAGCAGAGCTCACATTGAAGAGAAGGCACTCAGAGTTCCCCTCCTTTCCAAGAATTCAGCAAAAATCTGCTATGGACATGATAAGGATATTTACATTGAAGGAATTTCAAAGGAATTTCTGAGAAACCTGCCATTCTGACAGGATAGCTATTGGTAGAACAGGTATAATCTGGATAGAAAATGTTAAAGAGATACTCGATAAAAAATTTCAATTTCATACTGGTGCTGTTCGCAGTTGCACTTTCAATTTATGGTGTGGTTATCATTGGATCAGCTAAGGCATCAGTTCAGAACAAGCAGATTGCCGGTCTTGTTCTGGGTGTTGTTGCCATGCTCGTAATATCTCTAATTGACTATTCCTTTGTCCTGAAATTTTACTGGATATTATATTTTATTAATATATTCCTGCTTCTGGCCGTTCTGTTTTTTGGTGATGATTCCAAGGGTGCCCAGCGCTGGATTAATATATTTGGAGTGCGTTTCCAACCCTCGGAGCTGGCAAAGATAATATTGATTTTATTTTATGCACAGTATATTATGAAACATAGAGAGAAACTTAATTCCTTTCGTGTTATTATCAAATCAGTGCTGTTAATGGTCCCGCCGTTGATTCTAGTCTTAAAACAGCCGGATCTTTCCACAACGATTTTGATTTTTGTGATTTTCTGTGTGCTTCTTTTTATTGGAGGCATCAGTAATAAGATTATCTTTGGCGTGCTGGCAGTAGTTGTTCCAATTACGGTTATTCTGCTTGTTACGGTAATTCAGCCAGATCAGAAGCTGATAAAGGATTACCAGCAGACGCGAATACTTGCGTGGCTACAGCCGGATAAATACTCCAATACAGAAGGATACCAGCAGCAGAATTCAATCATAGCCATTGGTTCGGGGCAGCTTACTGGCAAGGGATACAAAAATAATGAGGTAGGTTCAGTTAAGAATGGCAATTTCATATCTGAGCCACAGACGGATTTCATTTTTGCGATTGTCGGTGAGGAATTAGGATTTGCCGGATGTATGGCAGTTATCTTCCTGGAGGCATGTATTGTTGTGCAGATTATCATGACCGGACGTAGGGCCAGGGACCCTGCAGGTATGATGATATGTGCAGGCGTTGCGGCCAATGTTGGTTTCCAGAGCTTTATGAATATTGCTGTTACGACGGGACTTATGCCAAATACAGGAATACCGCTTCCTTTTGTCAGTTTTGGAAGTACCTCCCTTGTCAGTCTTTTTATAGGTCTTGGCCTTGTCCTTAATGTCGGACTCCAGCCGCTGGACCCAAGGGATTTGAGATAATTATTATGCAGACTATCTGCACTTGAATGGAGAAAATTCATACAATTAAGGAGAAGATATGAATATTGGACTTGTTGCACATGATGCAAAAAAGAAACTTATGCAGAACTTCTGCATTGCGTACAGAGGAATTCTCGTGAAGAACAGTCTGTATGCGACGGGTACAACTGGAAGACTGATTGAAGAGGTTACTAATCTTAATGTAACAAAATACCTTGCTGGTGATCTTGGGGGAGCTCAGCAGCTTGGAGCACAGATTGAGAATAATCAGATTGACCTTGTAATCTTTCTGAGAGATCCGTTTACAGCTAAGAGCTTTGAGCCTGATGTGTCGAATATTGTTCATCTCTGTGATGTTCATAATATTCCGATTGCAACTAACCTTGCGACAGCTGAGCTTTTGATTAAGTCCCTTGACAGAGGAGATCTTGAGTGGCGTGAAATGTACAAATAAGTGGCTGGGCCTTTGCCTCAGCATGTCATTTGTCATCCTTCTGACTGGATGTGGCAGCAAGGAATTTACAATGAAATATGATACGGATACTAATATATCATCATATTCGGTTGTTGCCGGAGCTGATGACAGGGCAGTTCCTTTCGCAAAGGGGCTCTGTGTTGTGTCAGAGGATATTGAGAGTACTTCGGAGATTGAGTCCGGCAGTGATAGTTATGGCGCTGCCGTTCTTTTTGATGTAAACAATGCACAGCCCGTTTATTCGAGAAACTGTTATGCGACATTATACCCTGCCAGCCTGACAAAAGTAATGACTGCGATTGTGGCCATGAAACATGGGCAGAAGGACGATTTGATTGTCTGCACGGATGATGTCCTGATTACCGAAGAGGGAGCCCAGCTCTGCGGCTTCAAGCCTGGGGATACGATGACACTGGACCAGGCGATGCATGGACTTCTTATGTACTCAGGAAATGATGCAGCAGTAGCGATTGCTGATGGAATTGCAGGTTCTGTTGAGTCTTTCTGTGATCTTATGAACGAGGAAGCACTCTCGTTAGGCGCAACAGGAACACATTTTGTAAATCCTAATGGTCTGCATGATGAGAATCATTACACTACGCCGTATGACATGTATCTGATTTTTAACGAGGCTGTCAAGTATGACTGGTTCAATGAAATCATCAATATGCAGGGCTATACTACTTCGTATGCAACAGCCGATGGCAGTCAGAAGGAGATTACCTTCAATACTACCAATCTGTATCTCAAGGGAGATGCCATTGCACCCTCAAGTGTGACGGTTATTGGCGGCAAGACAGGCACTACTATGGCTGCTGGCAATAATCTTGTACTTCTATCAAGGGATGCAGGTGGCAATCCGTTTATTTCGGTAGTTATGAAGGCTAAGGATAAGGGTATCCTCTATGATAAGATGACAAGCCTTCTGGGAGAGATAAAATAGACAAAGTTTACGGACAACAGTTGTCTTTTATCTTCAAATAATCTATACTATATACATATTTGAAAATTAGTCGGGGGGATAACCGGCGGTTAATAAAGGAGGAACATTAATGATTCAGTTAATTATCGGAGATAAGGGTAAGGGCAAGACAAAGATCCTTCTTGAAAAGGCTAACAATGCTGCTGATACAGCTAATGGTAATGTAGTATTCCTTGATAAGGATAACTCACATATGTATGAGCTCAAGAATAAGATCCGTCTTGTTAATACCAGTGAATATTTTGTTTCTGCACCTATCGAGTTTGCAGGATTTGTAGCAGGACTTATTTCAGCTGACCATGATCTGGAAGAGCTTTTCATCGACAGACTTCTTAAGGTTGCTTCTTGTGAGGCAGCTGATATTGCAGATGTACTTACAAAGATTGACAAGGTTACTGATCAGTACAACGTAAAGTGTACAATCAACATCTCTATCACAGAGGATCAGCTTCCTGAGGCTTTCAAGGCTGCGGTTATTGAGTCTCTCTAATTTTTACTGAACTTTGGGGACTGTCGGGTTATGACAGTCCCTTTTGTGTGTTTTTGGTGTATGGCAGAAAAGAATGATAAGATAATTAAATATAGAAGGCCGGTTAATTTCAATCTTGGCACGGCTATATTCGGAGTGATCTTGGTCTACATACTGGTCATTCTTTATTTTTATGCGACGTCAAAACACATTTCCGGATATGAGGTCAAGGAGGGATCGCTTGCTGTTGACACTTCGTATACTGGCGTAGTTATCCGTACTGAAAATGTGTACAATGCAACTGACAGCGGATATA
Source organism: Lachnospiraceae bacterium UBA1753 (assembly GCA_002317595.1). Classification (GTDB taxonomy): domain Bacteria; phylum Bacillota; class Clostridia; order Lachnospirales; family Lachnospiraceae; genus UBA1753. The sequence goes on from DCHL01000129.1 coordinate 62,526, forward strand.
TTAATTATTATGCCCGCGAAGGGGAGAAGGTTTCAAACGGCTCCATGGTTTACACCATTGACAGCAGCGGTAAGCTTGGCGATATGCTGACGGCGGGATATGAGACAGGTGATGCCCTGACCAACGCTGACCTTGATGAGCTTAAGACGCAGATTATCAACTATAGGAATAACTATAATGACAGGAATTTTGGAAGTGTGTATAACTTCAAGTTCTCTGTTGAGGGTACTGTTCTTAAGCTTGCAAACCGCAATGTTCTCACAAGTCTTTCTGAGATAAAGGACAAATCAATTCTTGACCTGGTGGATTTTGAGTATTCGACTGATAGCGGAATTATTGTCTATTCAACAGATGGTCTCGAGAATCTGACGAATGCAGAAATTAATGAGGATATTTTTGTTGAGGAGAATCATCCTAAGAATCAGATGCAGTCGAATGCTCTTGTTGATACAGGAGAGCCGGTATATAAGCTGATTACTGAGGAAAATTGGGCAGTTGTATTTCCTCTTGAGGCAGAGAGATACAATGAACTTACAGAGGGTGATTACATTAAGGTTAAGTTCCTAAAGACAGGGGATGAATCCTGGGGCAAGATATCCCTATTCACCCGCGAAGGGGAGGATGAGAGCAAGACACAGTATTACTGCCGGCTTGATTTCACGAACTCAATGATTACTTTTGCAACAGACAGATACCTTGATATTGAACTTAAAATCAATCCGACCACAGGACTGAAGATTCCTAAGTCGTCAATTGTGAAGAAGGACTTCTATCTTGTCCCTAAGGAATATCTTGTATATGGAGACAGGACAGATGAGGAGGGCTTTATGAGACAGGCCCTTAGAGAGGACGGCAGCTACTCGACAGAGTTCGTACCGGCTTCTGTATACTACTCTGACGATGAAAATCTCTATATTGATATGCAGACGCTGCGAGTTAACGAGTATCTGCTTGCTCCTGACGGGAATGACAAATTTGAAGTTGGTCCCACAACAAGCCTTATTGGTGTCTACAACATGAATAAGGGATTTGCAGATTTTTCTCAGGTTACTATTCTCTATGAGAATAAGGAGTATGCGATTGTAAAGCCGAATGATGAGTATGGCTTATCTGTATATGACCACATAGTTCTTGATGGAAGCGCTGTCGAGGATGATGATTTTGTATTTGAGTGATTTTCAACTCTTGATTTTGTAATAATAGGAGCGGATTTATGATTAAGGATAATCTAATTTCAGTTGAAAAAAATATTGTGAGGGCCTGTGAGAAGTCCGGACGCAGTCTGGAAGATGTGACACTTATTGCAGTCAGCAAGACCAAGCCTGTTGAACTTCTTATGGAGGCTTATGATGCCGGCATAAGGGAGTTTGGAGAAAACAAGGTTCAGGAACTTGTTGATAAATATGAGGTCATGCCTAAGGATATCAACTGGCATATGATTGGCCATCTTCAGACCAATAAGGTTAAGTATATCATTGATAAGGCTTGTCTTATTCATGGAGTGGATTCCCTCAAGCTGGCTCAGGAGATCAGCAGACAGGCAGTTAAGCATTCTGTCACAGCCAATATACTTGTTGAAATTAATATCGGAGACGAGGATACGAAGTTCGGTGTTGCTGACAGCGGGGCGGCAGAGCTGGTGAATGAGATAGCAAAACTACCAGGTATTTCAATTAAAGGACTGATGGCAATTGCACCTTATGTTGATGATCCAGAAGAAAATCGTCAATATTTTGTAAAAATGAGGAATTTAGCTGTTGACATAACTTCACAATTAGACGATAATATTACAGATGATATGGTATCGTTACGTGAGTTATCAATGGGAATGACTGGTGATTACACAGTTGCAGTTGAAGAGGGTGCAACATATGTGAGAGTCGGAACCGGAATATTTGGTGAGCGTGACTACAGCAAATTATAGTATTTTATGGGAGAACAGAGATGAGCGTACTTGATAAGTTTATTAATTCGTGGAAATATAATGATGATTATGATGATGATTACGATGAGGAAGATGATTATCTTGACGATGAGCCTGAGGAGAAAGTAAAGCCAGCAAAGGGTGAGTCTACCAAGGTGACACCTATCAGAGGTGGTAAGGCTCGTTCGCTTCCTTCTGATATGGAAGTATGTGTAATAAAGCCCACTTCATTCGAAGAGGCAAAGGAGATTACAGATACACTTCTTTCTAATAGGACAGTTGTACTTAATCTTGAAGGTCTTAATGTGGATGTTGCTCAGCGTATCATGGATTTCACACTTGGTTCGGCATATGCTATCGGTGGTCATTACACTAATATTTCACATTATATTTTTGTCATTACTCCCAAGAGTGTTGATATCTCCGGTGACTTCCCAGATGCTTCATTAGCTGTAGGATTAGGAGCGCCGGCTACAGGAAAAGGATTCTAAGTTATCCCGGGGGCGGTCATTTGACTGCCCCATTTTTGTTTATAGGAGGAAGATATGTCCAAGGTGATTCCGGTACATAAGGATGGTAAGGAATGTTACAAAATATATATTGAGAGCAGTTTTGATTCGCTTAAGTCTGCTGTGTTGTCAGATCTTTCGCTTCAGGGAAGGAAGGTCTGTATAGTTACGGATTCTAATGTTGCACCCCTTTATCTTGACGCTGTCAAGGATGTTTTATCGAAGGTCTGTGATATGGTGATATCGTACACCATGCCGGCGGGAGAAGAGAATAAGACTCTCGATGTTGTCAGGGATATTTATACTGTTCTTATCGAAGCCAGATTCGACCGCAAGGATACTCTTGTTGCCCTGGGCGGTGGAGTTGTTGGCGACCTCACGGGATATACGGCTGCAACTTATCTGAGAGGTGTTGATTTTATCCAGATTCCAACAACCCTTTTGTCGCAGACTGATTCCAGCATCGGAGGCAAGACGGGAGTTGACTTTGATTCCTATAAGAACATGGTTGGAGCCTTTCATATGCCGCGCCTTGTATACATGAATATGAGTACTCTTGATACACTTCCGGGCAGACAGTTTGCATCGGGAATGGCAGAGGTGCTTAAGCATGGAATCATTAAGAACGCGAGATTCTATGAGTGGCTTATTGATAACTTTAATGAGATCAACGACCGTGATAAGGATGTGCTTGAGGAGATGATATACCAGAGCTGCCTTGTTAAGAAGGACGTTGTTGAGAAGGATCCTACAGAACAGGGAGACAGAGCGCTTCTTAATTTTGGGCACACACTGGGACATGCTATTGAGAAGTTTAAGAACTTTGAACTCTACCATGGTGAGTGTGTTGCACTCGGTTGCATCTGTGCTGCAATTATTTCTTTTAGAAGACAGCTCATTTCTGCAGAGGAATGCTACGAGATAAGAGACATGTTCATGCCCTTTGGACTGCCGATATCTATAGAAGATATTGACATAGACAGGATTGTTGAACTAACAAAATCTGATAAGAAGGCTGATGGGAAAACCATCAAGTTCATCCTTTTGAAGAAGGTTGGAAGGGCATTTATCGACCGTACGGTAACAGAGGATGAGATGAGATTTGCATTAAACGAAATTAATTTTTCGTATGAAGACTAATTCGCGGAAGTGTCTTTGGTTAATGGGAGCCTGTGATGAAATATAGAATTAATAAACTTGTTTTAACAATTGATATAGTGCTTATAGCTGTACTGATTTTCCTTGATCAGCTTTCTAAATCTGTTGTTAACACATATCTTAAAGGGCAGGAAGCGATTGTGCTCATTCCTGGAGTGTTCGAACTTCGTTATCTCGAAAACAGGGGTGCTGCTTTTGGCATACTTCAGAATAAGCAGTGGTTCTTTCTGGCGATAAGCATTGCATTCTTTGTATTTGCAATTATCCTGCTTGTATGGATACCAACCTACAAAAAATACAGACTTTTACGGTTTACGCTGGTTCTGCTTGCTGCAGGAGCATTTGGTAACTTTATAGACAGGGCCTTTCTTGGTTATGTTGTTGATTTTCTTTATTTTGTTTATATTAACTTCCCTATTTTTAATGTGGCAGACTGTTATGTTTCTGTTGGGACGGCGCTGCTTGTAATTCTTGTCATGTTTTACTATAAGGATGAGGAACTGGATTTCAAGAAGGCAAGAGCGGATATAAAGATTCATTCTTCTATGAAATCCGATGAACAGGAGAATTAACTTTGGAAGAGATTATTACTCTTGTTGTAGATGAAAATGACGCAGGTGTGAGGCTTGACGTGTTCCTTTCACGTGCACTTGACAATGTTTCAAGGAGTATGGCTGCAAAACTTATTGATGAGGACAGGATTGAGCCTTCATTCAAAGCCAGCCACAAGATGGAACCTGGAGAGGAGATAACAGTTACTCTGCCGGAACCTGAGATTCTTGAAGCACTGCCTGAGGATATTCCACTTGATATCCTTTATGAGGATAGTGATGTTATCGTTGTTAACAAACCCAAGGGAATGGTTGTACATCCTGATAATACCCATAAATCCGGGACGATTGTCAATGCACTTCTTTATCATTGCAAGGACCTCTCAGGTATTGGCGGCGTTATGAGACCGGGAATAGTCCACAGGATAGATATGGATACTACGGGTTCAGTCATTGCATGCAAAAATGATTATGCCCATAACAGCATTGCAGCTCAGCTTAAAGAGCACTCGATGAACAGAAGATATATTGCCATATTAATGGGTAATCTTAAGAATGATGAGGGTGTTGTTGATGAGCCGATTGGAAGAAGCGATAAGGACAGGAAGAAGATGGCCGTCAACCGCAGGAATGGGAAGCGTGCAGTGACCCATTACAAGGTTCTTCAGCGGTTCAATGGTTATACGCTCGTTGAATGTGTGCTCGAAACCGGCAGGACACATCAGATTAGGGTACATATGGCTCATCTGGGATATCCGCTATTAGGAGATGCTGTATATGGAAGGGCTGATAAGCGTTTTCCTTCTCTTCAGGGACAGTGCCTTCATGCGAAGATTCTCGGGTTCGTTCATCCTCGGAGTGGTGAGTATATTGAGACCACAGCGCCCCTGCCGGAGTATTTTGAAAATTTAATATTTAGACTCTCTAAGCTTTAATTGTTTATTGAATTTTTATAATTGCTATGGTAAAATTCTTTTTGGTGTTTTATAGAATTTAGGCGACGGAGTCAATATGGAACCGGTGCCTCAGGGAGCCGGTTTTTTTATGGATAAGATTAAGTTTTTGGATGAACTTTATCACTCGTTTGAGTCCTATTACAACATTGTCCGGGAAGGGGTTGAAGAACCCTTCGCAGG
>DCHL01000129.1:67907-96815 GCA_002317595.1 Lachnospiraceae bacterium UBA1753
GAGGACAGGCTTGATGAGGAAAGATTAGAGTATCTTGACAACGTAGCCTGGGAACGCGGAATATCCCGTGCGAATCCCGGACCTGGACATCATTTCACAGATGTTTCACTTGTTATCATTGCAGATGAGATTGATCCTGCAATTGAGAAGATTATCACCAAGCGGGTGCATCAGAAGAGCTACAGGCATATGCTGTGGGGCTTCAGTAATTACAGATTGGTTGCTATTGGACTGAACGAGGGTAAAATTATCCACAACCGCCAGGGTAAGACGCTCAGAAAGTCTATTCGTAACATATACAATTCTATTAAATAGAAAAAGGAGAGAAAAACATGACAGCATTACTTATTATTCTTGTCGCTATCGTTCTGCTGGTCATTGGCTATGTATTCTATGGCAAGTGGCTGTGCGAGCAGTGGGGAGTTGATCCTACAAGAAAGACTCCTGCAATCACAATGGAAGATGGTGTTGACTACGTAGCAGCTAAGCCTGCAGTACTTATGGGACATCACTTCTCATCAATTGCTGGTGCTGGCCCTATCAATGGACCTATCCAGGCTTCTATCTTTGGTTGGGTACCCGTATTCTTATGGTGTATCATCGGCGGTATCTTCTTTGGTGGTCTTCAGGACTTCGGTTCACTCTTTGCTTCTATCCGTCATGATGGAAAGTCAGTAGGAGAGATCATTAAGGACACAATGGGCGATCGTGCAAAGAAGCTTTTCATCATCTTCGCACTTCTCGTTCTTATCCTTGTTATTGCTTCATTCGTTAACGTAGTTGCAGGTACATTCTTTACAGCACCTGACGCTGGACAGTTCGGATTTGTAAGCAGCCCTAACGGAAACCAGACAACTGCTTTCATTTCAGTTGGATTCATCCTTCTTGCAGTTGTATATGGATTTGTTACAAACAAGTTTAAGGTTGACGTTCTCCCTGCTACAATCGGCGGAATCATTGCAATCGTAGTTCTTATTGCAGCTGGTCTTAACGTTGGATTTGCTATGGGACGTACAGCATGGATTGTTTTCATCGCTGCATATATCGCAATTGCTTCACTTGTTCCTGTATGGATTCTTCTTCAGCCTCGTGATTACCTTTCATCATACCTTCTCTATGCTATGATGGCAGTTGCAGTACTTGGTATTGTAATCTGTGCTTTCACAGGCTCTGCTACATTTACAATTCCTGCATTCAATGGTTTTGTACTTGAGAATGGAACATTCATGTTCCCTACACTGTTCATTACTGTTGCATGTGGTGCTTGTTCAGGATTCCATTCACTTATTGCAACCGGTACATCTTCAAAGCAGATTTCTTCAGAGAAGGATGCTAAGCTCATCGGTTATGGTTCAATGCTTATCGAGTCTGCACTTGGTATCGTTTCACTTATTGCAGTAGGTATGGTATTTGATACATTTACATCAGGCGGATTTGGTTCTCCTTCTGCAGCATTTGCAGGTGGTATCGCAATCATGTTCGGTGCAGAGGGTTCTACAGTATACAGCACAATTTATGCCCTTCTCGTACTTGCAGTTTCAGTATTTGCTCTTACATCACTTGATTCAGCTACACGTCTTAGCCGTTTCATGTTTGCTGAGCTTTTCCTGAAGGAGGACGAGGCTACATATTCTGATGCTTCAGGAATCAGAGCAATTCTTGCTCATCCCCTTGTTGGTACAGGCATAATGGTTATCATCGGTGCAGTTCTTGGTGGACTTAAGCTTTCTGCAATCTGGGCTCTCTTCGGAGCAGCTAACCAGCTTCTTGCAGGTCTTGCACTTCTTGCAGTATGTGCATGGCTTGGTTCTGTAGGAAAGAACAACAAGATGTTCTACATTCCTATGGTATTCATGCTTGCAGCTACACTTACACAGCTTATTCTTACAGTTATTAAGCAGGCTAAGGTTATCGCAGCTGGTGCTGCAGCACTTGCTGAGGGTGATCCTATGTGGGGACACTACTTCCAGTTCCTCTTCGCAGCTGCAATGGCAGTTCTTGCTATCATCCTTGTAGTTGAGGGTGTTCAGGCTCTTTCAAAGCAGAAGAAGTAGAATAAGCGCAGATTTATTTCTGCATAAATAGAACTGATTTGATCAGAACTTTATGAGACTGTCGTATTTGATGCGGCAGTCTCTTTTTGTATGGTTGATAAAATATGGCCACCATGCTCAGTGTTCCAGCATCTGAATTACTTGCAGATTCAGGTAAAATGTTGACAACGGACGAGACCGGCGCCAACTCACATCCATGTTCGTTTGGCGCCTGCATCTCACATCCATGCGAGATGCTCTCTGTGATTTTAACTGAATCTGAGTAATTCAAGATGCTTTCACATTCGCATTTGTGGTCCATATTTTATCAACCCCGACAAATCCCTGACGTAAAATTATGAAATCAAACGCCGCGAGGATACATTGGCGTATGTGAATGCGAAGGAGCCTATAATCATCCGGATTCAGTTCACAACCAGAGAACGCCTCGCATGGACGCGAGGCGTAGGTGCCAACTGAGCCAGGATGGCGAATTGGCACCGGTCTCGTTCGTATGAATAGATTATTGCTGAATCCGCAGATGATTAAGGCTCCGTAGCACTGAACAGGCCCAAGTATCCTTGCGGCGTGAAATCACCAATATTTTATAGACAAAAAGAGGGCCATCGCAGTATTCCGCGACGGCCCATTTATTTGTGAATCAGTATACTATTGAGTCGATGGAAAGCTGTGACAGCTTCGACAGATCAAGCATTGTTCCATCATCCATCTGAAGAGTAGGTCTTGAGAAGAATTTAGGGTTTGACATTACGACTTCGCCCTCGTCACCAGTGTTAAGCCTTACTCTGTTGCCAATCAGCTCATCAGACAGGTGGCGCATGAAGGTCTGAATGAACTTAATATCGTATTTCTGGAAGAATTCCTGCTCAAATATTGCCATGGCGCGATAGGGGCATAGCGGACTTCTGTAAGGTCTTGGTGCTGTCATCGCCTCATACATATCAACTATCGCAACAATTTTTGCAAAAGGATCAATTTCGGCAGCCTTAAGTCCTTGTGGGTAGCCGCTTCCATCGTTACGTTCGTGGTGCTGAAGAACTGCCATCAGAATATGCATATCAAGCCTTGTCTTTGAGAGAAGATGGTATGCATGAAATGCATGCGTCTTCATAAGTTCGTATTCCATGGCTGAAAGCTTTCCAGCCTTCCAGATGATGTCCTGGGGCAGAAGATTCTTTCCTACATCATATATGAAACCCGCACAGGTGAGATTATCTATATCTTCCTTGGGCCATGCCAGCCATCTGCCAAACATGCGACAGATAAGAGCAACATTAAGACCATGAGCGAAGGGAAGTTCTGCTTCTGTTGGAGTTAATAGATTGAGATAAGTAAGAAGAGTCTTTCCTGTCATTTCATCGGGACAGAGAGCATCTGCAATAGCAAGAAGATCAATTGTCCTGAACGGAACCCTGTTAAATACAAATGAATCAACAGCCACCTTATATGCAATAAGGTTGGTCTGATAGAGCTCCTTGAATTCAGCAAACTTTTTTGACAGGGATATCTTCTCGTAATAACTAACCGCAAAGTCTTCCGGTTCATAAACAGTGACGCCCATAATTCTAAACATTACAAGCTTCTGTATGACTTCCTCAGTGACGGCTGTATTCTTTTTAATGATAACTTTTCCCTGACAGGTGATGTCCTCGGCAATGATCTTATCATTGGTCAGAGCGAGAGTCGCAATCATTTCCATAAAAAATAACCCCAGTTAATCAATTCTTTTAAAAAGTTTATGTCAACTAATATTTAGTATATTAATACGATAATGTATTGTCAATACTACCAAAATTATAAAAGTTCACATTTTCATAGGCTTTTGCGGGTGAATGGTACTATACTAAAACGCTAAATGATGTTATTATGTAACAGAAAATGTCAATATTTAGTATGGCTTGGTCTTTGAATATGAATTCTCGGGTTAGATTTTTGGATAAACTCTATATTGGAGAGACTGCAAAGAAACGGCAGACAGAGATAAGATGGCGTCTGAGGCTGTTCAGACGGGTAAGGAATCTGTTTGTGATAGTTGTTTCAGGAAATGATGGAGACCAGCTTGAGATTATGGATTCGCGGTATCTTAAGCAGGGATATTTCAGGAGATTTCCTCCTGTTATTGCAGGGTTTGCATTTGGGTATGATGAGGCTGTTGATGTAATAGTATCGCTTGCAGAGGAAGTTTATCGCAAGACCGGGTCGTGTGATATCAAGGGATATATCGCATGATGCTTCCTGTTATATTACAAATTTTAAAAATTGTCGGAGTAGTTCTTCTGGTTCTGCTATGCACGATTCTTGCTCTTTTTCTGCTTGTGCTATTTGTCCCGATCAGATATAAGCTTGAAGCTGATAAGAATGGTGAGCATGCGGATGCCAATGCATCAATCTCGTGGCTTCTTGGCTTTTTAAGGGCGAAGGTTCGATATGGAATGGACTCTGGGATGTCGGTAGTGGTCAAGGTTCTGTTTTTTACTGTTCATCGCAGTCCGAAGCCGGAGAAGTCAAAGCCGAAAGCAGACAAGGCGGAACCGGGAATAGAAAAGCCCGAAGTTAAGGCGGACACGAGTGCTGATAAGGCTGAGCTGGAGACCAAGGGAAAAACAGAGAAAGAGCCCAAGATAAAAGTAGAGAAAGAACCCAAGACTAAAGCAGAGAAGAAGCCGGAGCAGAAAATAGAAGATAAGGTTTCTTTTGGTGAGCGGATTTCTTCGTTTACAGATAAAATAAAGCTGATTCTTGATACTGTTCAGAATGAAGAAGATAAAGCTGCGTTTAATAGACTGTGTAAGCTGGCAGGAAAGCTGCTCAGGCATATAAGACCAAGAAAAGGTAGTGCGAAAATATGGATGGGTTTTGATGATCCGTCGCTTACAGGTCAGATAATGGCAGTTTATTCGATGCTTTATCCATATATTGGAAGGCGGGTACACGTATATCCTGATTTTAATACACCGGTTCTTGATGTGGATGCTGATATTCGAGGGATTGTCAGGGTGGTGACCGTTGGCATACTTGGAATTAAGATATACTTTGGCAAGGATTTTAAATATCTAAAGAAGGAGATTGAAAATGTCAGAGAAGGATAATAAATACAATTCGCTTATGGATTCGCTTATTAATGGCGTTGGATCTTTTCTCAACACAAAGACGGTTGTAGGAGATGCCACTAAGATTGGCGATACAATTATCGTTCCGCTTGTTGATGTTTCTTTTGGTGTCGGTGTGGGAGCTGGTAGCGGTGAAAAGGGAGACAAGGGCTGTGGAGGAATCGGTGGCAAGATGTCACCTAGTGCTGTTCTTGTTATCAGTAATGGTACAACTAAGCTTGTCAATGTCAAGAATCAGGATTCTGTGACGAAAATTCTTGATATGGTTCCTGATCTTGTCAATAAATTTACTGTGCCGAAGACTGATGCACAGGAGAGCGATAGCGTTGACCTTGATGATGCTGTAAAGGTTGCTTTTCCGAAAGAGGATGAGGAAAACTAATGGATGCTGTAATGGGTGAGTCAGTAAATGAAGATAAGCTCTGGCTCTTTCAAGAAAATATTAGGCTCAGGGATGAACGGCAGTCTCTCCAGGAGGAGCGTGATGCATTCAACCGTGAGATAAGCGAGATGAAGCTCCAGATTAAAGAGGAGAGCCGCCGCATTGAGTTCAGGCAGTGTCAGCTTGACAGGGAGAAAAAGCTGCTTGAGGACAAGTGGAGGGCACTTAAGCGTGGGTTTGATGAACTTGACGAGGACCGAAGGGCACTTAAGCGCCTTGAGGCCAGGCTGATGGAGCAGAAGCGTGCGCAGGATATTGCCACAGCGCATGCGGTCACCTCTGGTAATGACTTGTTCTTTAGGGGCGTGAAGGATACTCTGTCCCTTAAAAAGCGATATAAGGACCTGCTCAAAATTTTTCACCCGGATAATGTTGCCGGCGATAATGACACTGTTCTTACTATCACAAAAGAGTATGACAGACTTAAATTAACATTTAAATAAAAAAGAACTTGCAATACAGTTTTGTTTTTGGTAGAATACTCGTGTTGTGAACTCGAAAGCGGGTTCAAGTATGCGATATAAGGAGGTGCAATCATGGCAAAGTGTTCAGTATGCGGCAAGGGCGTTCATTTTGGAAATAACGTCAGCCATTCTCATAGAAGATCAAACCACATCTGGAAGTCCAACATTAAGAAGGTTAAGATTAGTGTTAATGGAACTCCTTCAAGACAGTATGTGTGCACCGGATGTCTTCGTTCCGGTAAGGTTGAGCGTGCTTAATGCCCAATTAATTTGATTTAAGTGGCCTCGAATCCGAATGGGTTTGAGGTCTTTTTCTTTGTGCTTTTCATATTGATAAAAAAAGAGTATAATGTTACAAAGTATGCATTTTAGTAACATCCGAAGGAGGTTTCCATATGAAGGGAAGAATGACCACCCAGCTTGGTGATATTGTAATTGATCCTGATGTTATTGCTCAGTATGCCGGATCTGAAGCGATGGAGTGCTTTGGTATTGTCGGAATGGCTGCAGTCAGTATGAAGGATGGCCTTGTAAGACTTCTGAAAAAAGAAAGTATTACAAGAGGAATTAATGTAACGGTTAAGGATAACAAGCTTACGCTCGACTTCCACGTTATTGTTGCTTATGGAGTAAGCATTCTTGCGGTTGCTGACAATCTCCGTGATAATGTTACATATAAGGTTGAAGAGTTCACCGGACTTGAGATTGAGAAGATCAATGTCTATGTCGAAGGTGTCCGTGTCATTGATTGATAGGAGGAAGGGATTTTGTCTACCAAAACACTTGACGCTGCAATGATTTCCAAAATGTTCCTTGCAGGTGCTCACAATCTCAATGCCACAAAAGAGTGGATTAATGAACTTAATGTATTTCCCGTTCCTGATGGGGATACAGGAACCAATATGACAATGACTATCCTGGCGGCTGCTAAGGAAGTGAAGACAGTAGAGGATGATAATGATGTTCAAGCAGTTTGCAAGGCGATTTCATCTGGCTCGCTTCGTGGTGCAAGGGGTAATTCCGGTGTAATTTTAAGCCAGCTTCTCAGAGGCTTCACTAAGGTGATTAAAGAGGCTGAGGTTATTGATGCACCGACAATCGCCCTTTCCTTTAATAAGGCTGTTGAGACTGCATACAAGGCGGTAATGAAGCCTAAGGAGGGAACAATCCTCACAGTTGCAAGAGGTATGGCTGAGAAGGCTTCTGAGACCTGCGAGTCAGAGATAGAATTTTCTGACTTCCTTGCGGGAATAATTGAACATGGAGAGTATGTCCTCTCTCAGACGCCTGAGATGCTTCCTGTATTAAAGCAGGCTGGAGTTGTTGATTCCGGCGGCCAGGGCCTTATGCAGGTCATGAAGGGTGCGCTTGATTTCTATAATGGAAAGATTAAGGAAGAGGATTTTGTACTCGACCTTAATGCTGGCTCTGCCAATGAGAGCGCTCAGGTTTCAAGGAATGAATTTGAGGGAGAAGCTGATATCAAATTTGGCTACTGTACCGAATTCATCATTATGCTTGATAAGATTTTCAATGCAAAGGCTGAGAAGGATTTCAAGAGTTTCCTTGAGTCCATCGGAGATTCCATTGTATGTGTTGCTGACGATGATGTTGTCAAGGTGCACGTACATACCAACGACCCAGGCCTTGCAATCCAGCGTGCGCTTAAGTATGGTCAGCTCTCTAATATGAAGATTGATAATATGCGCCTTGAGCATCATGAGCGCGTTCTTAAGAGCGAAGAACTTAAGGCTGCAGGCGTCAAAGCAGTAGCTGGCGATAATACTTCTGATGCTGAAGCCGCTGCTATCGAACCTGAAGAGAAGAAACCCTTTGGTTTCCTCGCGGTTTCAGTAGGTGATGGACTTGATGAGATATTCAAGGGACTCGGAGTTGACTATATCATTCCTGGCGGCCAGACAATGAATCCGTCGACAGAGGATGTCCTTAATGCCATGGACAAGGTTAATGCTGAGGTTGTATATATCCTGCCCAACAATAAGAACATTATTCTTGCGGCCAATCAGGCGAGGGATCTCACAACTGATAAGAAGGTTGTGGTAATTCCTACCAAGACAGTACCTCAGGGTATTACAGCACTCATTTCATTCCTTCCAGAGGGAACTCCTGAGGAGAACGAGGAAGCGATGACGGAGGCCATCGGAGCTGTTAAGACAGGACAGGTTACCTACGCTGTCAGAGATACCGTCATTGATGAGAAGGAAATCAGACAGGGCAATATAATGGGTATCGGAGATAAGACAATTCTTGCGGTTGGTGAGGATATCAATGATACCACCCTTGAGATGATTGCAGAGATGGTTGATGATGAGAGTTCTCTTATAAGCGTCTACTTCGGAACTGAGATTGACGAGGAGACAGCAGGTGCACTTGAGACGAAGATTGGTGAGAAGTATTCTGATCTTGATCTTGAAATTCAGAGTGGCGGACAGCCGATTTACTACTATATTGTATCAGTGGAGTAATTTACTTTGACTGACAGGGACTGTGGCGAAGTGCGCAGTCCCTTTTTTAGCAGGAAGAACAGGGGATTGTAGCAGAGAATGACTGGTAGTGCAGACATTACACAACTTAATGGAGTAGGCGAGAGCAAGGCGAAGATATTGCATCGTCTTGGCATTTTTACAGTGTATGACCTTATCACGTATTATCCGCGTGACTATGAGCATTGCAGTGAGATTGCACCAATAAGCCGCGCTGAAGATTATTTTTCTTCAGGCGACCAGATTATTGTCCGGGTAAAAATTAAATCAGAGCCAGTTCTTCGGTACACTGGGCGGTATAAAATACTCAACTGTATTGCAGGCGACGAAACCGGCAACATTGAAATGCAATGGTTCGGGGCGGTTTATCTAAAAAAAATTCTTAAGGTTGGTACTACTCATATTTTTAAAGGGACGGTAAAAAAGCGTGGTATGACACTTTATATCTCCCAGGCAAAGCAGATTAGTGAGGCTGATTATGCCAAGATATCCGGGACATTACAGCCAATTTATGTGCTTACCAAAGGGATTACCAGTCAGGCTATAGCAAAACTTGTCCATCAGGCACTTACAGAGCTTCCGCGTGAGAAGGATGTCGTTCTCGATGAACTTAATAAGTGGGGCGGATTTGGAAGTGAAGAGGTGATTCCCTTTTATGATGCGCTCATGGGAGTTCATTTCCCGACAGACATGGACAGTGTCCTAAAGGCAAGGTGGAGACTTGTATTCAATGAATTCCTTGCCTTCATACTTAATGTGAGACGGCTTAAGGGGAGTGATGGCCGTGAGAAAAATTCGGCACCGATGATTGAAGTCTCAGCGACAAACAGGATACTTGAGTCGCTTCCGTACAGTCTTACAAATGCGCAGCTTCGGACATTTAAGGAAATACTTTCGGATATCGGCGGTGAATTCACCATGAACAGGCTCGTTCAGGGAGATGTGGGTTCCGGCAAGACGATTGTTGCCTTCCTGGCACTTGTAACCGCAGCAATGAATGGTTATCAGGCAGCACTGATGGCGCCTACTGAGGTGCTTGCAAGGCAGCATTTTGAAGAACTCAGGGATATGGTCAGACGCCTTCATTTTGACGATGTCGTACCAGTGTTTCTCACTGGTTCTGTAAGTGCGAAAGAAAAACGCGAGATTAAGGAACAGCTCTTATCTGGCAAGGCTAATATCGTGCTTGGAACTCATGCCGTTATTCAGGATGATGTCCAGTTCAAAAAATTAGGCCTCGTAATCACGGATGAGCAGCACAGATTTGGCGTAAGGCAGAGAGCAAAACTATCAAATGCAAATACTGATGAGAAAGAACTCAGCATTCATCCGCATACGCTGGTAATGAGTGCGACCCCCATTCCCAGGACACTTGCAATCATTATATATGGAGACCTTGATATTTCGCTGATTGATGAACTCCCTGCAACAAGACTTCCGATTAAGAACTGTGTAGTTGGACCGAATTACAGACCATCGGCCTACAAGTTCATACGTACTCAGGTTACAGAAGGACGACAGGCGCTTGTGGTATGTCCCATGGTTGAAGAGTCAGAGGGACTTGATGCGGAGAATGTAATAGACTATTCGAAGCGTCTTAAGGAAGAGCTGCCGGATAGTTTTGTCATTGAATACCTTCATGGGAAAATGAAGCCGAAGGACAAGAATTTCATTATGGAGAGATTTGCTTCAGGAGAAATAGATGTTCTTGTTTCCACAACTGTAATCGAGGTGGGTATTAATGTACCCAACACCACTGTTATGATGGTGGAAAACTCAGAGCGCTTCGGCCTGGCGCAGCTTCATCAGTTAAGAGGAAGAGTCGGACGAGGGATTCATCAGTCCTACTGCATATTTATGTGTGGAAGCGAAAATAAGGATGTGCACAAGAGACTTGACATACTAAATAAGTCAAACGATGGTTTCAAGATTGCCGAGGAGGACCTTAAGCAGCGCGGACCGGGTGATGTGTTTGGTGTCAGACAGTCGGGTGAGATGTATTTTAAGATTGGAGATATATATGCCGATTCTGCAACGCTTAAGCTGGCATCTGAGTTTGCGGATTTCATTCTGAAAAATGGAAGCGCAGAGATAATTGCGTCACTTGAAAGTAAATTGCAACCTGTGATATAATGCAGACGTTATGCAAAACATTTGTTCGATAAAGGATTGATTTTTTATGGGTAAGAAAGAAGAATATGGTGCGAGTTCCATTACTGTCCTCGAGGGACTTGAGGCGGTAAGACGCAGACCTGGAATGTATATTGGTTCTGTTACTACTAAAGGACTCAACCACCTGATATATGAGATTGTCGACAATTCTGTTGACGAGCACCTGGCTGGGTACTGTGACAGTATCTGGGTAACTCTCGAGGCAGATGGCTCTGCTACAATTTCTGACAACGGACGAGGCATCCCGGTTGGTATGCACGAAAAGGGAATGAGTGCGGAAAGACTAGTATTTACTACTCTTCATGCGGGTGGTAAATTTGATGACTCGGCTTACAAGACCTCCGGTGGTCTGCATGGAGTAGGTTCATCTGTTGTTAATGCGCTCTCGACATATCTTGACATTGAAGTTAAGAGAGAAGGGTATATCCACCACGACCACTATGAGCGTGGAATTCCGACCATTGATCTTATTGATGGTCTTCTTCCTACGCTTGGCAGGACGAAGGAGACAGGTACAAAGATTAATTTTTTACCCGACCCTGAGATATTCGAAAAGACAAGGTTCAGGGAGGATGAGGTGAAGTCCAGGCTTCACGAGACTGCGTACCTGAATCCCTCGCTCACTATACATTATAAGGATAACAGAGGGCCTCTTATCGAGGAGGAGACCTTCCATGAGCCCGATGGACTTATCGGCTTCGTCAAGGCGATGAACGAAAAGAAGGAAGCCATTACTCCTGTCATCTATTTCAGCGGTGAGTCTGATGGAATTAAGGTGGAGTGTGCTTTCCAGTATGTGAATGAGTTCCATGAGAATGTGCTTGGTTTCTGTAATAACATCTACAATGCAGAGGGTGGTACACACCTTACAGGCTTTAAGACTCAGTTCACCACCACAATCAACAGCTATGCCAGGGATATTGGAAACCTCAAGGAGAAGGATGCAAATTACAATGGTGCGGACATCAGAAATGGTATGACTGCTGTTGTATCAATTAAGCACCCTGACCCCAGATTTGAGGGTCAGACGAAGACCAAGCTTGACAACCAGGATGCATCAAAATCTGTGGCCAAGGTAACTGGCGATGAGATTGTCAGGTATTTTGACAGGAATCTTGAGGAACTCAAGGCCGTTATTTCATGCGCTGAGAAGGCTGCCAAGATAAGAAAGAGTGAGGAGAAGGCCAAGACCAACATGCTGCAGAAGCAGAAATACTCCTTCGACTCCAATGGTAAGCTTGCAAACTGTGAATCAAGAGATGCATCAAAGTGTGAGATTTTCATAGTCGAGGGAGATTCGGCCGGTGGTTCAGCTAAGACTGCAAGGGACAGAATGTACCAGGCCATCCTTCCAATCAGAGGTAAGATTCTCAACGTTGAGAAGGCGTCAATTGATAAGGTTCTTGCCAATGCTGAAATTAAGACGATGATTAACTCCTTTGGCTGTGGCTTCTCAGAGGGATATGGCAACGACTTTGACATTACAAAGCTCAGATATGACAAGATTATCATTATGGCCGATGCGGACGTTGATGGTGCTCATATTTCCACACTTCTGCTTACACTGTTTTACCGATTCATGCCAGAACTTATTTTTGAAGGTCATGTATATCTTGCAATGCCGCCGCTCTATAAGGCGATGCCTTCAAAGGGTGAGGAGGAATACCTCTATGATGACAAGGCTCTTGCTGATTACAGGAAGCGCCACACGGGTAAGTTCACCCTTCAGAGATACAAAGGTCTTGGTGAGATGGATGCCCAGCAGCTTTGGGAGACCACTCTTAATCCTGAGACAAGAATACTTAAGAGGATTGAGATTGAGGATGCCCGCATGGCATCTGCAACTACAGAGGTGCTGATGGGTAATGACGTCCTCCCCAGGAAGGATTTCATCTACAGCCATGCGAATGAAGCTGAACTTGATTTTTAATAGGAGTCTGAAATGGCAAGGAAAACTACCAGAGAACCGATTGAAGAAAAAATAATCAGAAGCGAGTATTCTGAAGTAATGCAGAAGTCGTACATTGACTATGCAATGAGTGTAATTATATCGAGAGCCCTTCCGGATGTCCGTGATGGTCTCAAGCCCGTTCAGAGGCGTACACTTTATGATATGTACGAACTCGATATCAAGTATGATAAGCCATACAGGAAGTGTGCGAGAATTGTCGGTGATACCATGGGTAAATATCATCCCCATGGAGATGCATCGATCTATGATGCGCTTGTTGTAATGAGCCAGGAATTTAAAAAGGGACTTCCGCTTGTGGATGGACATGGTAACTTCGGATCCATAGAAGGAGACGGAGCTGCTGCCATGCGATATACCGAGGCTCGTCTTGAGAAGGTCACACAGGACTGCTTCCTTGCAGACCTTGATAAGGATGTGGTAGACTTCATCCCCAACTTTGACGAGACAGAGAAGGAGCCGTCAGTTCTCCCTGTCAGGGTTCCAAATCTTCTCATTAATGGTGCGGAGGGTATTGCTGTAGGTATGGCGACAAGCATTCCACCCCATAATGTGGGTGAGATAATTGATGCCATGACAGCCTTTATCAAAAATAATGATATTACAACTGAAGAGCTTATGGAGATAGTTCCGGGGCCGGACTTCCCGACTGGCGGAATCGTAATCAACAAGGATGAACTCCTTGAGATTTACGAAACCGGAGCCGGTAAGATTAAGATTAGAGGTAAGGTTGAAGTGGAAGATGTAAAGGGCGGTAAGCAGCGCCTTGTAATCACTGAGATTCCTTACACAATGATCGGCGCAGGTATTTCCAAGTTCTTAAACGACGTGGCAGACCTTGTGGATACGAAGAAGACAAATGATATTGTTGATATATCAAATCAGTCTTCAAAGGAAGGCATCAGGATAGTACTTGAGCTTCGCAAGGATGCTGACCTTAAGAATCTTGAGAATATGCTCTATAAGAAGACCAGACTTGAGGATACCTTTGGTGTCAATATGCTTGCAATAGCAGATGGTAAGCCTGAGACCATGGGAATCAGGAAGATTCTTGAGCACTGCGTGGATTTTCAGTTTGAGATTTCAAACAGGAAGTACACAAATCTTCTGGCCAAGGAGCGGGACAGGCAGGAGATTCAGGAAGGACTCATCGAGGCCTGCGATGTCATCGATCTTATTATTGAGATTCTCCGCGGTTCAAAGGATGTTAAGATGGCCAAGGCGTGTCTTACAGAGGGTGTGGCCGATGGAATTAAATTTAAGAATCCTCTTTCCAAGGCTATGGCGGAACAGCTTAGATTCACACCCAGACAGGCTACTGCAATCCTCGAGATGAGACTGCAGAAGCTTATCGGTCTCGAGATTGATGCCCTTATCAAGGAGCATGAAGAGACCATGAAGAAGATTGCGCACTATGAGGACCTTCTCAATAATTACTCTTCAATGTCAAAGCAGATTCTTAAGGAGCTTGCTGAATACAAGAAGGAATATACAAGAGACAGGCGGACAGTCATTGAGAACAGTGAGGCTGCTGTATATGAGGAGAAGAAGTTTGAGGAAGCTGAAGTGGTATTCCTCATGGACCGCTTCGGATATGCAAGGACTGTTGAGCCCTCTGTCTATGAGAAAAATAAAGAGGCAGCTGATAAGGAGAACAAGTATATCTTTACCTGCATGAATACTGATAAGATTCTTCTCTTTACTGACAAGGGCCAGGTTCATTCAATCAAGGTAAGGGATCTCCCCTGCGGAAAGTTCAGGGACAAGGCGGTTCCGGTTGACAATGTAAGTAATTATGATTCCTCTAAGGAGTCAATCGTGCTTGTGCAGGACCTTGCGACAATATCTTTTGCAAAACTGCTCTTTACTACAAAATACGGAATGATGAAACACGTATATGGAACAGAGTTTGATGTTGCAAAGAGGACCGTTGCATCTACTAAGCTCAACGACGGCGACGAGCTTGTTTCTGTGGAGATAATCACAGAGCAGAGGAATGTAATTCTGAAGACTCACGGCGGATATTTCCTGAGGTTCCTTGTGGACGAGGTGCCTGAGAAGAAGAAGGCGGCTGTAGGAGTGAGAGCCATCAGGCTTACGGGCAATGACTACGTTGAAAATGTATACTTTACATTGTATAATGACGATACTGCTGTTGAAATAAACGGTAAGTCAGTAGTTCTTAATAAAATCAAGCTTCTTAAGCGTGATGCCAAGGGTGTTAAGCCGAAGCTGTAGTGGAGATGTGATGAGAGTAATTGCAGGAAGTGCGAGGCGTCTGCTCCTTAAGACTCCTGAGGGGATGGATACAAGACCTACTCAGGACAGGATAAAAGAGACGCTGTTTAATATGATTCAGGATACTGTTCCAGGGGGACGTTTTCTTGATTTGTTTGCCGGAAGCGGCGGGATAGGAATTGAAGCCCTTTCAAGAGGCGCCCAGGAGGCTGTCTTTGTTGATTCTGACAGAAGAGCCCAGGAGTGTATCAGGGAGAATCTTGAGCATACTCATCTTGCGGACAAGGGAACGCTGATCTGTAGGGATGTGTTTGCAGCAATTCCTGGACTTCTTTCCGGCGACCCTTATGATGTTGTCTTTATGGACCCGCCATATGGTAAGGAGTATGAGAAAGCTGTGCTGGAGAGCATTGCCTCTCTTAAGGGTGTGAATGAGGATACACTCATTATTATCGAGGCGTCGCTTGATACTGATTTTTCTTATCTTGATTCCTTAGGATATCGACTCATCAAGGAAAAAATATATAAGACAAATAAGCATGTGTTTGTTGAGAAAGTGTGAGATTAATGTCAAAAGCAATATACCCTGGTTCTTTTGATCCTGTTACATATGGCCATATCGATATTATCAGGAGAG
Organism: Lachnospiraceae bacterium UBA1753; assembly: GCA_002317595.1. Taxonomy (GTDB): domain Bacteria; phylum Bacillota; class Clostridia; order Lachnospirales; family Lachnospiraceae; genus UBA1753. The sequence goes on from DCHL01000129.1 coordinate 83,498, forward strand.
CCGCTAAAATCTTTGATGAACTGACTGTCAGTGTGCTGAACAATAAAGTTAAAACTCCGTTGTTTTCTGTAGATGAACGTGTTAAAATGTTACAGGAAGTATGCAAAGATATTCCGAATGTCAAGATTGATTCTTTTTCGGGGCTTCTTGCTGATTATGCTTCTGAATGTGGAACCGATGTGATAATCAGAGGTCTTCGTGCTATCACAGATTTTGAGTACGAGCTTCAGATGGCACAGACAAATCACAAGATTGCAGAGCATGTTGATACTGTATTCCTCACAACGTCTCTGGAGTATGCATATCTGTCATCGACTACCGTAAAGGAGGTTGCATCCTTTGGGAAGGATGTTACACAGTTTGTTCCTCCCTGCGTGGCCGAGAAGATTTATGAAAAGTATCGTTAATGCACTGTGTGAAAGGTGGATAAAATGGCAAGCAAAATTGAAGATTTAATTGATGAGATAGAGGAGTATATTGACAGCTGTCCTTACAAGAGATTTTCAAATAATCAGATTCTTGTAGAGAAGGACACAATTGATACACTTATTCTTCAGCTTCGCAGCAAGCTTCCTGAAGAAATCAAGAGATATCAGAGAATTATCAGCAATAAGGAGGCAATCCTTGAGGATGCCAATCAGAGGGCTAATCAGATTGTAAATACTGCACAGCAGTATACCAGCGAGCTGGTTCAGGAGCATGAGATTACAACTGAGGCTCGTGTTCAGGCGGATTCCCTCATCCAGCAGGCATCTGTTTCCGCGCAGTCAATTGTCGCAGAAGCTGAGGCCGAGGCTGCGGCTGTAAGAGAATCAGCAATTCAGTATCTTGATGGAGAACTTGCAGCAATACAGACAATCCTTACATCAGCAATTGACACAAACCAGTCAAGACATGATGCACTTATGGTGAGCCTGCAGCAGCATCTTCAGGTAGTAGTTAATAACAGAGCTGACCTGCAGCCACAGGAAGAATATGCTGCTCCTGCAGACGGTGTTGATCCTTTATCGGGAGCTCAGGTTACTGAGTAAGTTTTGTTATTTTTATTAGAGCTTCAAAGCCGTCATAGTGATATGACGGCTTTTTTTAAGGTTATTAAATGCCGATGGTTGATGTGAATACCCTGCCTGAGTCCTTTCTTAGGGACATGAAGGAACTTCTAAAAAATGAATATGATGAATTCCTTAGGAGTTATGAGAATAAGGCATATCGTGGCATTAGACTCAATAGGAACAAGGTTGCTTCTGAAGATGACGAAGTAATACTTGATAGGATATTTGACGGCCCCAAGGTGAAGATTCCCTGGACCGACAACGGATATTACCTTCCGGAGGAATGCAACGCATCAAAGCATCCGTATTACGCCGCTGGACTTTTCTACATTCAGGAGCCAAGTGCGATGTCACCTGCTTCGGTTCTTCCGGTATGTAAAGAGGACATGGTTCTTGATCTTTGTGCGGCGCCTGGAGGCAAGGCCACGCAGCTTTGCAGCAGGGCTGGGTTTGTTCTTGCTAATGATATAAGTGCGACAAGGGCACGCTCGCTCCTTAGGAATCTTGAACTGTCTGGAAATGATAACTTTGCTGTTTCAGCAGAGAATCCTGCGCACCTTGCATCCGTCTACCCCGAGTATTTTGATAAGATCCTTGTTGATGCCCCCTGCTCTGGCGAGGGAATGTTCAGGAAGGATCCGCAGCTCATCTCATCATATCGAGAAAGAGGACCCGAAGAATACCATCCTCTTCAGCTTGAGATTCTTACCGATGCTGTTAAGATGCTTAAGCGCGGAGGTTATCTTCTCTATTCGACATGTACTTTTTCAGCTGTTGAGGATGAAAATACAATAACTGAGCTTCTAAAGATTTATGATGATATTCATCCTGTTGAAATAGATGAGGATAAAAGGCAATATTTTTCTCCAGGAAAAATGGGAATTGATGAGGCAGCAAGGCTGTTTCCGCATAAGCTTAAGGGCGAAGGGCATTTTCTTTGTCTATTGAGGAAAGATGGTGACTCAGCTGCGGGCTGTTCTGATAATCTGGAATATAGGGAACAGAGAATTGATGAAAGGCTATACCGCATTCCTGCCTGTTTTAAGACAGTATCTGGTATCAGGTATTTAAGGACCGGCCTCCTTATGGGGGAAGAAAAGAAAGGGAGATTCAGCTATTCCCATCCCTATGCACTGTCGCCTCTTTCTGAGGGATTTGAGACAAGACTTAACCTGGAGCTGTCTGATGACAGAGTCATGAGATACTTAAAGGGTGAAACCATTATGCTTACTGAAGAGGATGGTCTTGCTGGCAAAAAGGGAGAATGTCTTGTCTGTGTCGATTACTATCCTTTAGGATTTGGTAAGATTGCAGGAGATAAGCTTAAGAATAATTATCCTGCTGCACTAGTATGGCGGTAACATATTTTAGCTCTGATTTTGCATGGCGGTGATTTAATATGCGACTTGATAAATATCTTGCGGATGCCGGGTACGGCACCAGAAAAGAAATCAAGAATTATATAAAAAATGGAAGGGTTTCCATTTTAGACGGCAGAGACCCAAGACCTGAAATGCATGTTGAGAATGGGGATGTACTGTTTGACAACGCTCCGGTAAGTCTTGAAACAGGCTTTAAGTATTATGTACTCAATAAGCCATCTGGAGTCATTACTGCGACTCATGATAATAGGGAGAAAACAGTGATGGACCTGCTTGAACCTGCTATCAGAAAAGGGCTTGCCCCTGTTGGAAGGCTTGATAAGGATACAGAGGGGCTGCTTGTGCTTACTGATGACGGCCAGCTGACACACAGACTTCTGTCGCCTAAGCATCACGTGTGGAAGACATATTATATAAAAACAGACATGCCGTTAGAGGAAAGGGACTGCGAATACTTTAGGGACGGAGTAGATATTGGCGATGATAAGCCCTGCCTGCCAGCCGAGCTGCGTATATACGATAATCCGTGTGAGGCTGAAATCAGGATCTGCGAGGGCAGGTTTCATCAGGTCAAGCGAATGATTGCGGCCTGCGGCAAGGAAGTTATATATCTTGAGCGCATTGCCATGGGAGAGTTTACGCTTCCTAAGGACCTGGAGAGGGGCAGCTTTAGAAGAATGACAGAGGAAGAGGTTGAATGTTTAAAGGGATAGATACTCTGATTTTTGATATGGATGGTACACTTATCGATTCCATGTGGATGTGGAAGGATATAGATGTGGAATACCTTGGACGATTTGGGTACTCTTATCAGGAAGGGCTGCAGGAGGCCATTGAAGGTCTATCCTTCTCTGAGACAGCTGTCTATATGAAGGAGAGGTTCAATATTCCTGATTCAATCGATAAAATGATGGCTGACTGGAATGAGATGGCAAGGTACAGATACCTCAATGAAGTCACTCTGAAGCCAGGCGCAATGACATTTCTTAAGAAAGCAAAAGAAGCCGGCTATAGGACGGGGATTGGGACAAGCAATTCCAGGGAGCTTGCAATTGGTGTCTGCGAGGCACTCGGAATCGATTCTCTGATTGACTGCATTCTGACAGGTTCGGATGTTGTGCACGGAAAGCCTGAACCGGATATTTTCCTGGGCGTTGCAGAGCGTGTTGGAGCGTCACCTGAAAACTGCATGGTGTTTGAGGATATCATTCCTGGAATAACTGCAGCAAGAAGAGCAGGGATGAAGGTCTGCGCTGTGGCTGATATTTACTCTGAAGATGTGGCTGACAGAAAGCGTGAGCTTGCAGATTATTTTATTGATGACTTTGAGGGGATTCACTGTCAGCTTTGAGGAAATATAAAAATGAAGAAGCGTGTTAAGAAAAGTAAATATGGATACATAGATTCGATGAGGGTCTATTCGGTGCTTAAGGCACTAATTATGTTTGCAGTATCCTTCACCATTCTTGCTATCGGCTGGATTCATACAGGCACCAAGGAAAATGTCATGACCGTCGTTGCAATTCTTGGTGTGCTTCCCGCATGCAAGTGGACGGTTAATGCAATCATGCATCTCAGGTTTAGGAGTGGGAACAGAGAATTCCATGAGAAGGCAGACAGGATAACCAAGGAGCACGGTGTTGATGAGCGAGTGGTATTTTATGATTCAGTCCTTACGATGGAAAATGATGGAAGTCATCAGGTCAACATGTTTGTCTGTATCGAAGGCTGCCTAATCGGCTACACTGAGTTTGAGAAGGCAAAGTGTTCTATTATTGAAAAGCATATTAAAGGCATGCTTAAGAAAAATTCCATTCCTAAGATTTCAGTTAAGGTGTTTAACGAAGAGTCCGCATTTCTTGTTAGGTATGAGGATCTTGCGAGAAAAAATATAGAGCCTTCTGAAAATGACTTTGACGCGATTGCACTTGTGGGAGCGCTTTCTCTATGAAAGAATATATTGTTGATGGAAAAAGTGAAGGACTTACCCTGCATCATTACCTTCAGAGAGTTCTTCCGGGAGCGGGAGGATCGCTTCTCTACAAACAGCTTAGGAAGAAAAATATTAATCTTAACAAAAGGAAGGCCAACGGCAGTGAACGACTCGTGGCCGGAGACTCGGTACAGGTATTTTTTTCTGACGAGACAATCACAAAGTTTGAGGGCGAAAAGCAGATTCAGACAGATGAGTCAATATCTGTGGCTTCTGGAAATATTGATGTTATCTTTGAAAATGAGGATATCCTAATAATTAATAAGCCTGCAGATATGCTGTCTCAGAAGGCGGAGAAGCATGATATTTCCCTTAATGAGGAAATGCTTGCATACCTTCTTAAAAAGGGTGAAATCACAGAGGAGAGCATGAAAATCTGCAAGCCTTCGGTATGTAACAGGCTGGATAGAAACACAAGCGGGATTGTCCTGTGCGGTAAGACAATAAAGGGACTTCAGTCCCTGTCCCTGGCCCTCAAGGACAGAAGTGCCCATAAGTATTACCGCTGCGTAGTTGTGGGCGAGGTGAGGGGGGCTGCAAGCTATGAAGGCTTCCTCACTAAAGCAAGAAGCCACAATCAGGTCAGGATTACAAAGGAACCTGTAAACGAGGACTCGCAGTACATCTGTACGAAGTACAGGCCGCTGGGTTCAGTGGTGCTTAAGCCTGCCGGAGATAATGAACTTACAGTGACCTGCCTTGAGGTGCTGCTTGTCACGGGACGCTCCCATCAGATAAGGGCGCACCTGGCCTCAATAGGACATCCAATTGCTGGGGATCCTAAGTATGGAAAGAGCGGCGTGAATAAATATCTTCGGAAGCATTACGGCGTAAAAAGGCAGCTCCTACATGCTTACAGGATTCTTCTTCCCGGCATGGAGGAGATTAAGTGCCCGCTGCCGGCTGATATGTCACAGTTTTTTGGATTCAGGAAAAAATATGGCGACTTGGAAAAGTAGAGGTCTTCGAGGTTCAACGCTTGAAGACATGATTAACCGAACAAATGAAAAATATCAGGCATCACACCTTGCCCTCATTCAGAAGATACCAACACCGATTACGCCAATCAATATCGATAAGAGCACAAGGCACATAACCCTTGCATATTTTGACCAGAAGAGTACTGTCGATTATATTGGTACCGTTCAGGGTATTCCAGTATGCTTTGATGCCAAGGAGTGCGCGGCTGATACTTTTGCCCTGGCTAACATCCATGAGCATCAGGTGGAGTTCATGAGGGAGTTTGAACTTCAGAAGGGAGTTGCTTTCTTTCTGCTGTATTACACAAACAGGAATCAGCTGTATTATCTGACCTTCAGACAGCTCCTTAAATTCTGGGACAGAATGAAAGATGGAGGACGTAAGAGCTTCAGATTTGATGAACTCGATGAAGAGTATTTTCTTGAGCATGAAGCCGGTGTTCTAGTTCCTTATCTTGCAATGATAAATAAGGACTTGTCACAACGTGAAGATTAGTCTATAATAGCCTTTGTTGTGCTAATATGGTAGCAAGGTAGCACGTTAACGCGCTAAAGTGAAATAATAAAGGAAAAAGAGGATTTATGTCAGACGAAAGATATCTAACCTTTGCACTTGGCAAAGGAAGACTTGCAAACAAAACACTTGAGAAGCTTGAGATGGTTGGAATCACATGCGAGGAGATGAAGGATAAGGATTCAAGGAAGCTTATCTTTGTCAACGAAGAATTAAAGCTTCGTTTCTTCCTGGCTAAGGGTCCTGATGTGCCCACCTACGTTGAATACGGAGCAGCCGATATCGGTGTTGTAGGAAGAGATACTATCCTTGAGGAGAACAGGAAGCTTTATGAGGTTCTTGATCTTGGCTTTGGTAAGTGCCGTATGTGTGTATGCGGTCCTGAGAGCGCAAGGGACCTTCTTGAGCATCATGAGATGATCAGGGTTGCCAGCAAGTACCCCAGAATTGCAAGGGACTACTTTGAGAATAAAAAGCATCAGACAATCGACATAGTAAAGCTTAATGGCTCTATCGAGCTTGCGCCAATCGTGGGACTTTCTGAGGTTATTGTCGATATTGTTGAGACTGGTTCGACACTTCGCGAGAATGGACTTGTGGTTCTCGAGGAAATCTGTCCACTTTCTGCAAGAATGGTTGTAAACCAGGTTTCCATGCAGATGGAGAGCAAGCGGATTCAGGATATTATTGAGAGACTGAGAGGTGTATGCTGATGGAAAATAGATTAATCCACACGCCTGAGGGTGTACGTGATATATATGGAACTGAGTATGCGAGAAAGCTTTCTCTTGAGGCTGGTCTTTCTCAGACAATAAACAGTTATGGATATATGGATATCCAGACACCTTCCTTTGAATTTTTTGATGTGTTCTCAAAGGAGATCGGTACTACACCTTCAAGAGAACTCTACAAATTTTTTGACAAGGAAAATAACACCCTTGTACTTAGAGCTGATTTTACGCCCGGTGTTGCAAGGTCCGCTGCCAAGTATTTTATGGATGAGAAGCTTCCCATAAGACTTACATACCTTGGCAATGTATTTAATAATATAAGTGACCTTCAGGGTAAGCTCAAGGAGACAACCCAGATTGGTGCAGAATGTATTGGCGAGCCTTCGGTTGCAGCCGATGCTGAGCTGATTGCCCTTACAGTCCAGTGTCTTTTAGGCGCAGGTCTTAAGGACTTCCAGGTTTCAGTGGGTCATGTCGATTACTTCAAGGGAATCTGTCAGGCAGCAGGAATTGACGAGGAGACAGAGCTTTTGCTCAGGGAACAGATTTCCGGCAAGAATGTATTTGCCGTTGATACGATTCTCGGTGAACTTGCTCTTTCTGAGGATGTCAAGGCTGGTATCAGAAGTGCTGCTGACCTCTTTGGCGACAGTGAAATCCTTGACAGAGCTGCAGGTATTGCGAATAATGATATGAGCAGTAACGCTATCGAGAGACTTAAGGAGCTCTATTCACTCCTTGAGAATTACGGCGTTGAAAAATATGTAAGCTTCGACCTTGGAATGCTCTCAAAATATCATTACTATACAGGAATCATTTTCAGGGCGTATACTTATGGTGTAGGTGAGCCTGTTGCCAAGGGCGGCCGTTATGATTCCCTCATTGAGAAGTTTGGCAAGAAGAGCGCTGCGGTTGGTTTTGTAATTCCGATTGACCAGCTTATGCTTGCACTTTCAAGGCAGAAGGTTGAGTATGTTCCAGAGAACAAGACATCCATCCTTGTGTACGAGGCTGACAGTGTTGCAAAGGCTATATCTTTTGCAAATGATGTGAGAAAAGAAGGTGGCCGGATTGAGCTCATTCCTTCTTCAGGAAAAGAAAATTTTGAAGATTATATTCTCTTTGGCAGGGAAAAACTTGTCGAGGATATTTACTATGCCAGCGAAGGCAGGGTTATCCTGAAAAAGAGATAATAAAGAGGTGCATGATGCGAGTTGTAGAACTTAATGAAAAAACAAAGACTGACCTGCTTGAGTCTCTCTTAAAGAGAAGCCCAAGCCAGTACACAGAGTATGAGACAGTGGTTGCAGATATCATTTCCAATGTCAGAGAGAGACGTGACGAGGCGGTATTTGAGTATACCAGGAAGTTTGATGGCTGTGATATCAACGTTTTCAATGTGAAGGTCACTGAGGACGAATTTGAAGAAGCTGCAAGGCTTGTTGACAGCGAGCTTATCAGAATTATGGAGCGTTCTGCTGCAAGAATCAGGGAATTCCATGAGAAGCAGGTAAGAGAGAGCTTCTTTGATACCAAGGCGGATGGTTCAATCCTTGGACAGAGAATCACTCCGATTGAAAAGGTTGGTGTTTATGTGCCTGGAGGAAAGGCTGCATATCCTTCATCTACACTTATGAATGTCATTCCTGCCAAGGTGGCAGGCGTTTCAAGGATTGTAATGACAACACCTCCTGGAAAGGATGGCAAGATTAATCCTGTTATCCTTATGGCCGCAAGAATTGCAGGCGTGGATGAGGTCTACAAGGTTGGCGGTGCGCAGGCTGTTGCTGCACTGGCCTACGGAACACAGTCAATCCCCAAGGTTGATAAGATTGTTGGACCTGGTAATATTTTTGTTGCCCTCGCTAAGAAGGCAGTTTATGGATTTGTAAATATCGACTCAATCGCAGGTCCTTCTGAGATTATGGTTCTGGCCGATGAAACAGCAAACCCCAGATATGTGGCAGCTGACCTTCTATCGCAGGCAGAGCATGACCAGCTTGCTTCGGCAATTCTTGTTACCACATCAAAGGAACTTGCGGAAAAGGTTCTCGAGGAGATTGATGGTTTCTGCAAGGTGCTTTCGCGTAAGGAAATAATTGAGAAGTCTCTTGAGAACTATGGATATATCCTTATTGCTGATAATATGGAAGATGCATATGATGCTGTAAATGCTGTAGCATCAGAGCACCTTGAGGTTCTCACTAAGAATCCCTGGGAGAGCATGACGTACATTAAGAATGCTGGAGCCATATTCCTTGGAGAGTATTCTTCAGAGCCCCTTGGTGACTATATGGCAGGTCCTAACCACGTGCTTCCCACAAATGGTACGGCAAGATTTTTCTCGCCCCTGTCAGTTGATGACTTTATCAAGAAGTCAAGTATCATATCCTTCTCAAGACAGGCCCTTATGGACCTTCATGAGGATATTGAGCAGTTTGCAAAGGCAGAGGGACTTACAGCTCATGCAAATTCTGTTGCTGTGAGATTTGAGTAATTTTTGTTTTGACATGATTTTATAGTTTGATGATTATATTTTTTGACAGAAAGCAGGTATATCATGAGCAGAATTTCTAAGGTTAACAGAAAGACAGCTGAGACTGATATCAGTATCTTTTTTGATATTGATGGAACCGGAAAGTCAAACATTGACACCGGGATTGGTTTCTTTGACCATATGCTGACTGGCTTTTCGAAGCATGGATTTTTCGACCTTGATGTCACATGTAAGGGAGACCTTTACGTTGATGGGCATCACACAATTGAGGATGTCGGAATTGTGCTCGGTCAGGCAATTAAGGAGGCTGTTGGAGATAAGAAGGGCATATCGAGATTTGGTTACTTTATTCTGCCGATGGACGATGCTCTGTGTCTGTGTGCCATAGACCTGTCAGGAAGGCCGTATCTCGTATACGAGGCTGATTTTTCCGGAGAGAAAATGGGCTATATGGAGACTGAGATGGTCAAGGAATTCTTCTATGCGGTATCTTATTCTGCGGGAATGAACATCCATATCAAGATGCTCTCAGGATCGAATGACCACCACATTGCTGAAGCAATGTTCAAGGCATTTGGCAAGGCGCTTGACATGGCGACTAGAACTGATTCAAGAATAGATGATGTGCTCTCAACAAAGGGTGCTCTGTAAATAATACAAGGTTAGGGAAAGAAATGAGTAAGAAAAAAATAGTAACTTCAATTTATCTGAAGAACGGAAATGCAGTCAAAGGACTCAAGGATATGACGGTTCTCTCTGAGGATGTTGTCAACCTTGCGATTTCATATTCCAATTTTGGAGCGGACGAAATAATAATTTTTGATTTTTCCAACACTGACGAGGAACATAACCTGTCCCTTAACAAAATTAAGGAAATAAGCCGCGCTGTGGATATTCCGCTTATCGGTGCCGGAAATGTTAAGCGCCTTGAGGATATCAAGAAGCTTATTTACGCTGGCTGTAAGAAGGCATGCCTAAACCTTTCAAAACCTGGCAACGCCCAGATTGCAGAAGAGGTAAGCAAGAGATTTGGCCGTGATAAGATTGCGGCCTGCATATTGGATGCATCCGAAATTAAAAAGTATGATGTTGTTATTAAGAATTATGTATCAGAACTGGTTCTTGTAAGTTCAGAGGGAATTGATGACTGCCTTCAGGTTCTCTATGATACAGGAATGCTCAAGGGTGAGTCCAGGGTTCCTCTTACCTGCGTTGCAGATACCACAGAGCTTCACGGACTTGCGGCTATCCTTAGACAGCACACAGACCTTTCTGGTGTTGTGGGCGGTGCTACTAATGAAAAGCCTGAGAATATCATGAAGCTTAAGAATCAGTGTCGCGGACTTGGCATAGAGGTTTCCCTTAATGAGGCTACTCTTAAGTGGGAAGACTTTAAGCTTAATTCAGATGGAATGCTTCCCGTTGTTGTTCAGGACTACAAGACCTCAGAGGTTCTTATGGTTGCCTACATGAATGAGGAAGCCTATAAGCGCACGATTGAGACTGGAGTTATGACTTACTTCAGCCGTAGCAGACAGGAGCTTTGGATCAAGGGTGCTACAAGTGGTCATTATCAGTATGTTAAGGCCCTCTTTGCAGACTGTGATAACGATACGCTTCTTGCAAAGGTTAATCAGGTCGGTGCAGCCTGCCACACAGGAAACAGAAGCTGCTTCTTCAACGAGATAATGAAGAAGGATTACGATTCGACAAATCCTCTTACTGTTTTTGAGAAGGAATATCAGACAATCATCGACAGGAAGAATCATCCGAAGGAAGGCTCTTACACCAATTATCTTTTCGACAAGGGTATTGATAAGATTCTTAAGAAGGTCGGTGAGGAATGCACGGAGATTATCATTGCTGCCAAGAATCCTGATCCTGAGGAGATTAAGTATGAAATAGCTGATTTCCTGTATCACTGCATGGTTCTCATGGCTGAGAAGGATGTCACCTGGGATGATATCACGAAGGAGATTGCCCAGCGATAATATTAGCGCACACAGCGCATGGAAATGTGAATTTATGAGAAAACTTGCCTTACCTGACAGCGTACTCATGACCGGCAGTCAGCCGGGCCGATATATCGGCGGAGAAGTAAATGCTGTCATGAAAAATAAGGATGAGGTGGATGTGAGATTTGCAATGTGTTTTCCGGACATATATGAAATCGGCATGTCACACCTTGGAATCCAGATATTATATGATATGTTCAATAAACGCGCAGACACCTGGTGTGAGCGCGTTTATTCGCCGTGGACTGATATGCACGCCCTGATGAAGGAAAAGCATATTCCACTTTTTGCACTTGAATCACAGGACCCAGTCAAGGATTTTGATTTCCTTGGTATCACACTCCAGTATGAGATGTGCTATACCAATGTGCTTCAGGTGCTGGATCTGTCTGACATACCGCTTCTTGCGGCAGACAGAAAGGACTGGAATGTCCCTATTGTAATAGGAGGCGGCCCCTGTGCATACAATCCCGAACCGATAGCTGATTTCTTTGACATGTTCTACATTGGCGAGGGAGAGACGGTGTATGATGCCCTTCTTACGCTATACAAGGAATGTAGAAAGCAGGGAAAGAGCCGTAGTCAGTTCCTGCGCGAGGCTGTTAATGTGAGTGGAATCTACGTTCCTTCGCTATATGAGACTTCGTACAACGAGGATGGAACCGTTGCTGCGTTCAGGCCTATCTTTGAGGGCGTTCCGGAGCGTGTCAGGAAGGAGCTTGTGCTCGACATGACTGGCTCTGTATATCCCGAGGCTCCGGTCGTGCCATTTCTGCAGGCAACTCAGGACAGGGTTGTTCTTGAAATCCAGAGAGGATGTATAAGAGGCTGCAGATTCTGTCAGGCGGGCATGCTATACAGGCCTGTAAGGGAGAAGAGTTCCGATTCGCTTAAGGAACTTGCGGTAAAGATGCTGAAGAATACAGGACATGATGAGATTTCATTAAGCTCGCTCTCGTCGTCTGACTATACCCAGCTTCAGGATCTTGTTGATTTCCTTGTTGAGGAATGCAGTAAGAGAAAGGTAAATATTTCACTTCCTTCCCTAAGAATTGATGCATTTTCACTTGATGTAATGAGCAAGGTTCAGGATGTCAAGAAGTCAAGCCTTACCTTTGCACCTGAAGCTGGCTCCCAGAGAATGAGAAACGTAATCAACAAGGGATTGACTGAGGAAGTCATACTTAAGGGTGCAGCCCTTGCCTTTGAAGGGGGTTGGAATAAGGTTAAGCTTTACTTTATGGTCGGACTTCCGACTGAGACTGAGGAAGACCTTAAGGAGATAGCACACCTTTCTGAGAGGCTTGCAGAACTCTATTATGATACAGTTCCAAAGGAGAAGCGTCAGGGCAAGGTTCAGATTACTGCCAGCTCGTCGTTCTTTATTCCAAAGCCTTTTACTGCTTTCCAGTGGGTTCCCATGGGAACAAACGATGAGTTCAGGGAAAAAGCGCATATGATAAAGGGTGAGTTTGAGGCTCAGCTTAACAGAAAATCCCTTAGATATATGTACCACCCAACGGACCTGTCATTGCTGGAGGGTGTTTTCGCAAGAGGTGACAGGCGACTTTCGAAGGTGCTTCTAAAGGCCTACGAGAAGGGATGTATGTTTGATTCCTGGTCAGAGTGCTTTGATTATTCCAAGTGGGTGGAGGCCTTTGAGGAGTGCGGTATCTCTATGGCGTTCTATACCACAAGAGAACGAAAGAAGGACGAGATATTCCCCTGGGATTTCATTGACATTGGTGTGACAAGGGATTTCCTGTGGCGTGAGTGGGAAAGAGCCCAGGCCGGCGAGGTGACACCAAACTGTAAGATGAAGTGCAGCGGATGCGGCGCTGCTGTCTTTAAAGGAGGAATTTGCTTTGAGCCAAGAGATTAAGAGAAGAGATTCCGGAATTAAGGTCAGGATAAAATTCAGTAAGCACGGTCCTGTCAAGTTCATCGGGCACTTGGATATCATGAGATATTTCCAGAAGCTTCTTCGCCGCGCGGAGCTTGATATGATGTACACGGAAGGCTTTCATCCCCATCAGGTAATGTCCTTTGCCAATCCTTTGGGAGTCGGTCTTGAGAGCGAGGGCGAATACCTTGATATCACACTCAACTCTGCTGGGACAGCTGAGGAGATGGTTAACGCACTTAATGCACAGA
>DCHL01000011.1:0-12308 GCA_002317595.1 Lachnospiraceae bacterium UBA1753
GAGGTCCTCAAGGTTATCAGAAGCCTTGCCAGTGAGCACATGACAATGGTGATCGTTACCCATGAGATGATGTTTGCCAAGGAGGTTTCCGACAGAATCATCTTTATGGAGGGCGGATATATCGTGGAGCAGGGAACTCCTGAGGAGCTCTTCTCTACGGAAAATGGACGCGTCAGGGAGTTTATCGGCAAGCTGACGAGTTAAAAACAAAATAAAACTAAATAAAGTGAGGTATTTGACATGATGGATTTCGACAAGATCGGTGAGGAGTGCGGAGTCTTTGGTATCTATGACCTGGACGGTGACCGTCACGTTGCATCTACTATCTATTATGGGCTGATGGCTCTTCAGCACCGTGGACAGGAAAGCTGTGGAATAGCCGTCGGAGATACTGCCGGACCAAAGGGGGTCGTGAGTTACAAGGACATGGGGCTTGTGAATGAAGCATTCACGCCTGAAAAGCTTGAATCCCTGGAGGGTGATATAGGCGTAGGACATGTCAGATACTCAACGGCAGGTGCCAGCACGAGGGAGAACGCACAGCCCCTTGTACTCAATTACATTAAGGGTACGCTTGGTCTGGCACATAATGGAAATTTAATAAACACACCAGAGCTGAGAAATGAGCTGGCATACACCGGCGCAATTTTTCAGACAACAATTGATACAGAGGTTATTGCCTATCTCATCGCCAGGGAACGAATCGGTTCCAAGACGGTTGAGGAGGCTGTAGAGAAGGCTATGAAAAAAATAAAGGGAGCCTACTCTCTGGTCATCATGTCGCCCAGGAAGCTTATGGGCGCAAGGGATCCTTTCGGATTCAGGCCGCTCTGTATCGGCAAGAGAGACAATGCATATATTCTGGCATCAGAGAGCTGTGCTCTCGACACAGTCGGAGCGACCTTCATAAGGGATGTGCTTCCTGGAGAGATTGTATCAATCACAAAGGATGGCATTTCTTCCAATATGGATATGGTGCTTCCAGAGTGCGACCACGCCAGATGTATATTTGAATATATTTATTTTGCACGTCCTGACAGTCATATCGATGGAATGAGCGTATATGACTCTAGAATCAAGGCAGGAAGGTTCCTTGCCATGGATTCTCCGGTGGAGGCTGACCTTGTAGTCGGTGTTCCAGAGTCGGGTAATGTTGCAGCACTTGGATATTCACTTGAGTCGGGAATTCCCTACGGACAGGCATTCGTCAAGAACAGCTACGTGGGCAGGACCTTCATCAAGCCTAAGCAGAAGACCCGTGAGTCAAGCGTGCAGGTTAAGCTCAATGCACTGAAGAGTGCGGTTGAGGGCAAGAGAGTCATTATGATAGATGATTCAATCGTCAGGGGAACCACTTCGGACAGAATTGTGACCATGCTCAGGGAGGCTGGCGCTAAGGAAGTTCACATGAGGGTTTCTTCACCGCCCTTCCTGTGGCCCTGCTATTTTGGTACTGATGTACCTGCCAGGGACCAGCTGATTGCCTATAACAGGAATGTTGAGGAAATAAGGAAGATTATCGGCGCTGATTCACTGGCGTACCTTGGGATGGACAGGCTTCCGGAAATAGTGGATGGCCTTGGCATCTGTAAGGGATGTTTTTCAGGGAAATATCCCCTTGACCCTCCTACGGAGGACATTCGCGGGGATTTTGATAAATAAAAAAGGAGAATTCACATGAGTTACGACCGTTACCAGAGCCCACTTTCAGAGCGCTACGCAAGCAAGGAGATGCAGTATATTTTTTCACCTGATATGAAGTTCAGGACTTGGAGAAGACTGTGGATTGCACTTGCACAGACTGAGAAGGAGCTTGGACTTGATATTACTGATGAGCAGATTGAGGAACTCATCGCTCACAAGGATGACATCAACTATGATGTGGCTAAGGAGAGAGAGCGAATTGTTCGTCATGATGTAATGAGCCACGTGTATGCGTACGGTCAGCAGTGCCCCAAGGCTAAGGGTATCATCCATCTCGGTGCTACCTCGTGCTACGTTGGTGACAATACTGATATCATCGTTATGGCAGAGGCACTTAAGCTCGTTAAGGCAAAGCTTGTCAATGTCATCGAGAAGCTTTCTGTTTTTGCTGAAAAATATAAGGCTCAGCCTACACTGGCCTTCACACATTTCCAGCCTGCACAGCCTACAACGGTAGGAAAGAGGGCAACCCTCTGGCTTCAGGAGTTCGTTATTGACCTTGAGGACCTTGAGTATGTACTCGGTTCACTTAAGCTTCTTGGCTCGAAGGGAACAACTGGAACACAAGCAAGCTTCCTGGAACTCTTTGATGGTGATCAGGAGACAATCGATAAGATTGATCCCATGATTGCAGAGAAGATGGGCTTTGCGGAGTGCTATGCAGTATCCGGACAGACCTACTCAAGAAAGGTTGATACAAGAGTTCTCAACATCCTTGCTGGAATTGCGGCTTCTGCTCACAAGATGTCAAATGATATCAGACTTCTTCAGCACCTTAAAGAGGTTGAGGAGCCCTTCGAGAAGACACAGATTGGTTCTTCGGCAATGGCGTATAAGAGAAATCCCATGAGATCAGAGAGAATTGCTTCTCTTGCAAGATATGTCATGGTTGATGCGCTGAATCCCGCAATCACTTCCGCAACTCAGTGGTTTGAGAGAACACTTGATGATTCTGCAAACAAGAGACTTTCTATTCCTGAAGGATTTCTTGCAATAGACGGAATCCTTGATTTGTGTAATAATGTAGTTGATGGCCTCGTGGTATACCCCAAGGTTATCGAGAAGAGACTTCGTTCTGAGCTTCCCTTCATGGCATCTGAGAATATCATGATGGACTGCGTTAAGGCTGGTGGAGACAGGCAGGAGCTTCACGAGAAGATTCGTGAACTGTCAATGGTTGCCGGCAAGAATGTTAAGGAGAACGGTCTTGACAATAATCTGCTTGAGCTCATTGCTGAGGATGATATGTTCCCGATTGACATGGAGCAGCTTATGGAGGCACTCGACCCTGCCAAGTATACTGGAAGAGCCGAGCTTCAGACAGAGAAATTCCTTAAGAATGTGGTTAAGCCGATTCTTGAGGCTAACAAGGAACTGTTGGGTCTTAATGCCGAGATTAATGTGTAAGCCATATTTTTTACACAGATGAGCTCGAGCACTAAGTTCAATGATAGATTAAGGAGGAATCCAAGATGGTTAAAGCAATTGTAGGATGTAACTGGGGTGATGAAGGAAAGGGCAAGATGACCGATACAATGGCAGCCGAGGCCGACATCGTCGTTCGTTTCCAGGGTGGAGCCAACGCAGGACATACTATCAAGAATAAGTATGGTAAGTTCGCTCTTCATACATGTCCTTCAGGTGTTTTCTATTCGCATACAACAAGCATCATCGGTAACGGTGTTGCACTTAATATCCCGATTCTCTTCAATGAGGTTAAGGAGATCGTGAAGGCAGGAGTTCCCAAGCCCAAGCTTCTTATCTCCGACAGGGCGCAGATTGTAATGCCTTATCACATTCTCTTCGATCAGTACGAGGAGGAGAGACTTGCCGGTAAGAGCTTTGGTTCTACAAAGTCAGGAATTGCACCGTTCTACTCAGACAAGTATGCCAAGATCGGTATCCAGGTAAATGAGCTCTTTGACAAGAAGAAGCTTAGAGAGAAGCTTAACAATATCTGTGAAATAAAGAATGTTACTCTTCAGTATCTGTATCATAAGCCGGTTCTTGATCCCGATGAGCTTTTCGATATCTGTATGGATTACAAGAAGATGGTTGAGCCTTATGTGGCTGATACAGGAGCATTCCTCGACAAGGCTATCAAGGAAGGTAAGAACATTCTTCTTGAGGGTCAGCTTGGTTCCCTTAAGGATCCTGACCATGGAATCTATCCTATGGTAACTTCATCTTCAACACTTGCGGCTTTTGGATGTATCGGTGCTGGTATTCCTCCTTATGAGCTCAAGCAGGTTGTTACTGTATGTAAGGCATATTCTTCAGCAGTAGGTGCTGGCGCATTTGTATCTGAGATTTTCGGTGCTGAGGCAGATGAACTCAGAAAGCGCGGCGGAGACGGTGGAGAGTACGGCGCAACAACAGGTAGACCTAGAAGAATGGGTTGGTTTGACTGTGTTGCTTCAAAGTATGGCTGTCGTGTTCAGGGTACAACTGATGTTGCATTCTCTGTAGTTGACGTTCTTGGATATCTCGATGAGATTCCTGTATGTGTTGCATACGAGATTGATGGCAAGCAGACTACAGACTTCCCTGTTACTAACATCCTTGAGAAGGCTAAGCCAGTGCTTAAGGTTCTTCCTGGATGGAAGTCAGACATCAGAGGAATCAAGAACTATGATGATCTCCCTGAGAACTGCCGTAAGTACATCGAGTTCATCGAGGAGCAGATTGGATATCCCATCACAATCATCTCTAACGGACCTGACCGTGAGGATATCATCTACAGGAACAAGTAGGATTCTAAATCGAAGGACTGCTGCGGGCGCATTTGGGTCCGTATTGAAATCCGCATATTACTGATTGTTCAGCCGCCGCGCTTCTGGCGCGGCGGCTTGTATTATGGGGGTGAAGCGTCCTGCTTAGTTCTGAAGCGTCTAGTTTAGTTCTGAAGCGTCTGGCTTTTGATTGAAGTGTCCTGTTATTGCCGGTTTTCTTCTGCCACGGCCTGAATCTATTCCTTAGATGCCTGTTTTATCCTGCTTTTGCTAGAAGTGTCCTGTTATTGCCGGTTTCTTCTGCTACGGTCTGAATTTATTCTTTAGATGCCTGTTTTATCATGGAATCTGAAGATAATGTATTGGCTAAATTGGAAATGCGACATAAGCCTATATTGGGGAAATGCAAATTGTATTGGCTATCTCACAAAATGAAATGTGAGCCTATACTGAGTGATTTGCATGATGGAGTGTGGGATATAGGCTGGGGTTAATTTATTGGAAATAGCCGATACGTGATGTATCTCAATTTGTTATGGCTATTCTTCGAAGTTGTGCCCTGGCCTATAACAATTTTCAAAATAGTATTATGGCTGAGGCAATTAAAGAAGGATAAGCCTATACGGAACTTGCTTAACTGTATTGG
Organism: Lachnospiraceae bacterium UBA1753; assembly: GCA_002317595.1. Taxonomy (GTDB): domain Bacteria; phylum Bacillota; class Clostridia; order Lachnospirales; family Lachnospiraceae; genus UBA1753. The sequence goes on from DCHL01000011.1 coordinate 5,083, forward strand.
CTGATTGAAGGATCTTGTGCATGGCCAATATTGGGGACGGAAAAAAACTTACCCCAAAATGTCGTTTTGTAAAATCTATAAAGAAGGATAGTGTGAAAAAAGTGCTATGCACTTTTCTTATGCGAGAAATGTGAGATAAAATGAAGTATTTAAAACAATTTCTGATAATAATGATATTTTCGTTTCTGGGGGAACTTATGAATATTTTTCTCCCGCTCCCTGTTCCTGCAAGTGTGTATGGCATGATTCTTATGCTTATTGCACTGCTGACCGGAATCATTAAACTTCCTCAGGTGGAGGAGACTGCTGGGTTCCTGCTTGATATTATGCCTATTTTTTTCGTGGGGCCTACTGTAAGGCTGATGAATGAGTATGGTGTCATTTCCTCGTCGCTTGTTCCATTCCTTATTGTGTGTACGGTATCAACACTTGTGACGCTTTTGCTTACGGGGTATGTTGCTCAGTTTGTGATTAAGGTTACAGGGCCTAAATCTCCAGATTCGATAGAAACGGTATCAGGAGAGGTGTCAGAAGTGGTATCAGGAGAGGTATCAGAAGTGGTATCAGAAGAGGAGGACAAGCGATGAACGAGATTTTTGTTAATTCAGTCTTCTTTGGAGTGACACTCACACTGGCTTCATACTTCCTTGGGGTATTCATTAAGGAGCATTTCAATGTGCCGGTGTTGAATCCCATGATCATGTCGGTTGTATTTGTCATAGTGCTTTTGATTGTGACGCACACATCCTATGAGACATACAATAACGGGGCTAAATATATCAATGATTTCCTTACGCCTGCAACGGTGTGTCTGGCAGTTCCTATGTATAAGCAGATTGAGATACTCAGGAAGAACATGGCGGCTGTTATCGCAGGTATCCTTGCTGGCTGCATTGGTCATGCGGCGGTAGTTGTGGGGCTGGGAATTGCCCTTGCTCTTGACAGGACACTTATTGTCTCTGTACTGCCAAAGTCTGTTACTACGGCAATTGCCATGGGAGTATGTGAGGAGTCAGGTGGCATCGTTGCGGTCGTAATTGTAGGAGTTACCGTGGCTGGGAATATCGGTGCTATCTTCGGACCTGCCATTCTGAAGGCACTTAAAATAAACGATCCAGTTGCCCAGGGACTGGCAATCGGCTGTTGTTCCCATGCCCTCGGCACCTCGACTGCCGCAGTGCCCATGGGAGAGATTCAGGGTGCGATGAGCTCTCTTGCAATCGTTGTAACAGGAATCATGACTGTTGTCATTGTGCCGATAGTGGCTGGGATGATTTGAGTGCAGAAACTATTCATTCTTCACAGTTGCCTCGTAGGTACAGTTGCCTTGTAGGTGCAGTTGCCTCGTAGGTGCAGTAAAAGTAAGTGCAGGAAGTGAAAGGCAACGGAGGAGGCAGAAACCATCAATATTGTTGCCTCGCAAATGCTGTTAAAGCAAGTGCAGAGCAAGTGCAGGAAGTGAAAGGCAACGGAGGAAGCAGAGACCCTCAATATCGTTGCCTCGCGAATGCGGTAAAAGTAAGTGCAGAGTAAGTGCAGGAGGTGAAAGGCAACGGAGGAAGCAGAAACCCTCCATATCGTTGCCGCTCAAGAGCGGTTAAAGCAAGTGCAGAGCAAGAGTAGGAGGTGAAAGGCAACGGAGGAAGCAGAAACCATCAATATCGTTGCCTCGCGAATACTGTTAAAGCAAGTGCAGAGCAAGTGTAGGAGGTGAAAGGCAACGGAGCAAGATGAAATATTAAAATGCGTTGCTTTGCCGCCAGGGGGAAGAGCAAGCCGCACCCCCTAAAGCAGGCCGCAGCCAAAGAACAAGCCGCAGCCCAAATATAAAAAGCAAGTTAAATTAAAAAGATAAGCTAAAAAGATAAGTTAAAAAAGTGTTTTTACAAACCACGTCGAATATTGATAGTATGACTATTCGAGAGACCCTTGAGCAGATGGAGAAGGATACCCTTAGTCCATACGCTGCTCTTTCAATGAATTCAATGGGACGTGATTTTGACGAGCCCCAGTGCGATATCAGACCAGTATATCAGCGAGACAGGGACCGTATTCTTCACAGTAAATCCTTCAGGAGACTGAAGGACAAGACCCAGGTATTCCTGACCCCTGAAGGGGATCATTACAGGACAAGACTGACTCATACTCTTGAAGTTTCCCAAAATGCAAGGACAATAGCGAAGGCACTTATGCTCAATGAGGACCTGGTGGAGGCAATCGCCCTTGGCCATGACCTGGGCCATACGCCATTTGGACACGCAGGTGAGCGTGCCCTTGACAGAGTATGTCCGTTAGGCTTCAAGCACCATGAGCAGAGCGTGCGTGTGGTGGAGATTCTTGAGAAGGATGGAAAAGGACTGAACCTGACGAAGGAAGTCAGGGACGGAATCATGAACCATCAGACAAGCAGCACCCCGCATACCTTAGAGGGCAAGATAGTCAGACTTTCGGATAAGATAGCCTACATCCATCACGACTGCGATGATGCAATCAGGGCTAAGATACTGAAGAATGAAGATATTCCCCACGAGATTTGTAAAGTGATTGGATGGACGACCAATGACAGGCTCGATCATTTTATCCATGACATTATTACAAATAGCCGTGGAAAAAATGATATATGCATGTCTCCTGAAGTGGAGCAGGCAATGAAATCCCTTCGTGCATTCATGTTTGAGAATGTGTATGAGAATCCGAAGGCCAAGTCCCAGGAGGGCAAGGCTGAGGCGTTAGTTGAGACTCTCTACACATACTATATGGAGCATCAGGATGAACTTCCCGATGAGTATAGACTGCTCATGGAGAGAAGGGGCGAGCAGCCTGAGCGGGTTGTATGCGACTTTGTGTCGTCGATGACTGACAGATATGCAATCAACAGATATAGAGAACTCTTTATTCCCAACTCATGGCATGAATAGGCATGAAAAGTCATGAATCGACATGAAAACTCATGAATAGGCATGAAAACTCATGAATAGGCATGAAAACTCATGAATCGGCATGAAAAATCATGAATAGCCATGAATAGCCGGTGGGGGAGAACGGAGTCAGTCCTGCGGAAAAATTAGAGGATTGTTGGACGGGTATGAGATACGGTGAAGACGTCATCGAGGAAGTGCGCTCGAGAAATGATATTCTCGATGTTATTTCTGGATATGTAAAATTAAAGAAGCAGGGCTCGAATTACTTTGGACTGTGCCCTTTCCATAATGAGAAGTCACCGTCGTTCTCGGTGACACCTTCTAAGCAGATGTTTTACTGTTTTGGATGCCAGAAGGGTGGCAATGTGTTTTCCTTTATCGAGGAGTACGAAAACTGTGAGTTCCCCGAGGCACTTCAGATACTGGCAGAGCGCGCAGGAGTTTCACTTCCTGAACGCAGTATGGGCGAGGAAGAAAAACGCGAACAGTCCCTGAGGACAAGACTCCTTGAAATAAACAAGGAAGCCGCGAAGTACTATTATGCGATGCTGCGCAGTCAGAATGGTACACCTGGCATGAACTATTTCAATGGCAGGCAGTTAAGTGAGGAGACGATGAAGACCTTTGGCCTGGGATTTGCGAGTCAGGGCGGCGGTCTGTGGCGGTACCTAAAGAGTAAGGGATACAAGGATGAGCTTCTTGGCCAGTCAGGCCTGGTGACATTTGACGAGAGAAGGGGAATGAGCGACAAGTTCTGGAACCGCGTCATGTTTCCTATCATGGATGAGAAGAATCGCGTGATAGCCTTTGGCGGTCGAGTGATGGGAGATGGCAAGCCCAAGTATTTGAACTCACCTGAAACTAAAATTTTTGACAAGAGCCGCACCCTGTATGGCCTGAATCGAGCAAGGTCGACAAAGACCGGATATCTCATCATGTGTGAGGGATATATGGACGTAATCTCACTGCACCAGGCGGGATTCACGCAGGCAGTTGCGACGCTGGGAACAGCGGTTACTCCGGGACATGCCAGTCTGATAAGCAGGTTCGTAAAGAATGTACTTCTAATATATGATTCAGATGATGCTGGAATCAATGCAGCCAAGAAGGCAATCCCGATATTGAAAAATGCGGGAGTGACCTCAAAGGTTGTGAACTTAAAGCCTTTTAAAGACCCAGATGAATTTATCAAGAACCTGGGACCTGAGGAGTTTGAGAAGCGCCTTAGGAATGCGGAAAACAGCTTTTATTTTGAAATGAGAGTCCTGGAACGGGACTTTGATATGAGCGATCCTGATGGAAGGACCAGGTTCGTCGGTGCGATGGCGGGCAGCATTGCTGCGATGGAGAATCCAGTTGAGCGCGAGAGTTACATAGCGGCCATGGCTTCGAGATATTCGATTGCACCCCAGAACCTACAGGAAGCAGTTGTCAAGGCTGCTGTGGATAGGGACAGGATTGCGAGATATGAACGGCCCAGGACTGGAAGGTCGGAGCATAAAGAGGAGAGGGAGGATGGACTCCACAAGGTCCAGAGACTCCTGCTCACAAGCCTTGTTGAGAACCCGGAAATTTTTTCCCAGGTGGAAAAATATGTAAAGCCGGAGGATTTCGATGAGGGCGTGATTCGAAGAGTTGCAGTTGCACTTTACGATCAGCTGCGTGAGAACAAGCTGAACCCGGCAGCAATAGTAAGTATGTTTGACGATGAGGAAGACCACAGCACGGTTGCGATGCTCTTCCATTCTCAGTACGGTGATATTGAGGCCAAGTCAGACCGTGAGAGATACATCACGGATTTAGTTGTAAAAATCAGGAAGAATACCATCATGAAGGAGCAGAGCGGAGCGGGCGATGCCGGCGGCAAGGACCTTCTCAAGAATGAGCTCGCCAAGCGCAGGATGGTGGATGAACTGAAAAAAATACATATCAAACTATAGAAAAGGAGCTTTGTTTAAGATGGATGAAGCAATGCAGGCAAAATTTGAGGAGAAACTGAAGGAACTTCTCGAGAGAGGCAAGAAAAAGAAGAACGAGCTTGAGTACCAGGAAGTAAATGATTTCTTTGCTGACATGGAACTTGGCGAGGAGAGCTTTGACAAGATTTATGAGTATCTTGACCAGAATGGTATCACCATGATGAGTCTCCCTGAGCCAGAACCCATTGACGAGACTGACCCTGATGACCTTATCCTTGCAGAAGAGGAGGAGGTTGATGTTGAGAATATCGATCTGTCAGTTCCCGATGGCGTGTCCATTGAGGACCCCGTAAGAATGTATCTGAAGGAGATTGGTAAGGTTCCGCTTCTTACTGCTGAGGAGGAGATTGAACTTGCACAGCGTATGGAAGAGGGCGATGAGGACGCCAAGAACCGTCTTGCTGAAGCCAACTTAAGACTTGTTGTTTCAATTGCCAAGAGGTATGTGGGACGCGGAATGCTCTTCCTTGACCTCATCCAGGAAGGTAACTTAGGTCTTATCAAGGCTGTTGAGAAATTTGATTACACAAAGGGATACAAGTTCTCTACATATGCTACATGGTGGATCCGTCAGGCTATCACAAGAGCCATTGCAGATCAGGCGAGAACTATCAGAATTCCCGTTCATATGGTTGAGACAATCAATAAGCTTATCAGGGTCAGCCGCCAGCTTCTTCAGGAGCTCGGAAGAGAGCCAAGCCCCGAGGAGATTGCAGAGCAGATGAACATGCCTGTTGAGAGGGTAAGGGAGATTCTTAAGATTTCCCAGGAGCCGGTATCTCTTGAGACACCTATTGGTGAGGAGGAGGATTCACATCTTGGTGACTTCATTCAGGACGAGAATGTTCCTGTACCAGCAGAGGCAGCTGCATTCTCACTTCTCAAGGAGCAGCTTGGAGAGGTTCTCGACACACTTACAGACCGTGAGCAGAAGGTGCTCCGTCTGAGATTCGGTCTTGACGACGGAAGAGCGCGCACTCTTGAGGAAGTCGGCAAGGAATTCAGCGTTACACGTGAGCGTATCCGTCAGATTGAGGCGAAGGCGCTTAGAAAGCTCCGTCATCCCAGCCGAAGCAGAAAGCTTAAGGATTATCTTGACTAATGTCAGTTAAAAAAATTATTTTGTCAAAACGTATGCAGGCAGTGGCCGCACTTCTGACACCAGGACTGTCTGTGGCGGATGTGGGCTGTGACCATGCGCACGTTTCCATCTATCTTATTGAAAATGGATTAGCAGCCTCTGTTATTGCCATGGATATCGGTGAGGGCCCGCTTGCTCGGGCTCAGGCTAATATCAGGCAGCAGGGGCTGTCTGACGTTATAGCCACAAGGCTCTCGGATGGGGGCAAGGCTCTTATGGTAGGAGAGGTCGATGCCTGTATCATCGCGGGAATGGGCGGAATGCTCATGGAGAAGATACTTCGCGAGAGTGCGGATGTGTTCATGGCTATGAAGGAACTCATACTCGCACCACAGTCGGATCTTGATCACTTCAGAGGGTTTATTACCGAAAACGGCCTTAGGATTGTTGATGAGGACATGATTCTTGAGGAAGGGAAATTTTATCCGGTAATCAAGGCCGTGCCGGTTGGTGGTGATTCAAAGTGCCAGATGCTGACGAAGGCGGAGCTGGCATATGGGCCAGTGCTTCTTGGGAAAAAGCACAGGGTTCTTCTTGAGTATCTTAACTGGGAAAAAAATCAAAAGGAAACTATTCTGGCTTCGCTTGTAAGGCAGGAGCTGACCACGAAGGTAGCCGAGCGCATCGAAAGCCTGAAGGCGGAACTTGAGATTATTGATGGAGCGATAGCGACCTATCAATGAGGATTTCGAGGAAATCGAGTTGATATTACGTATTATGCGAGGGAGGTATTAGGATGACTTGCAGGGAAATACTGGAGTGCCTGGGTGAACTGGCACCCTTCGAATACGCCGAGAAATGGGATAATGTCGGACTTCTTGTGGGAAGGGCAGACAAGCCGATTGAGAAGATTTACATCGCGCTTGATGCCACGGAGAATGTGATTGACAATGCCGTGGAATTCGGGGCTGATATGCTGCTTACGCACCACCCCCTTATTTTTTCACCGATGAAGCGTGTGACGGATGAGGAATTCATAGGAAGAAGGGTCGTAAAGCTGATTGCCAACGATATATCATACGTGGCCATGCACACTAACTTCGATATCATGGGAATGGCTGATGCCGCGGCGGATGACCTTCCGATGAAGAACTGCGAGGTGCTTGAGACTACCTTTGAGGACGATATCGACAAGGCGGGATTTGGACGTATTGGTGACCTGCAGAGAGAGATGACGGTCTTAGA
>DCHL01000011.1:12381-14614 GCA_002317595.1 Lachnospiraceae bacterium UBA1753
ATCGTGTCAAGGCTGGCCATCCTTCCAGGCTCTGGTAAGTCGGGCATCGAGGAGGCGATAAAGGGCGGTGCCCAGGCGTATATCACCGGGGATATCGACCATCACAGCGGAATTGATGCAATGGAGCGGGGGCTCTGCATCATCGATGCTGGGCATTACGGGGTGGAAAAATTATTCATCTCATACATGGAAGAGTACATTCACAGAAAGCTTAGGGGCATCGAGGTTGAGGTGGAACCAATCTGCGAACCCTTCAGGGTACTGTAGAAACTGTGTGGTAGTTTGGGGAGAAGAGAGAATAATCTCAATTTGGAGGATGGATATGAATATTTTTTTAAACGGAATTGAAACTGAAGTACAGGATGGAATCACATACAAGGAACTTGCGGATCAGTATCAGGATGAATACAGCGCAGAAATCGTGCTTGCAGTTGAGGACTATAAGCTTCGTGAACTGTTCAGACCGGTGAAGGATGGCGCGCAGATTTCCTTTGAGACTATCATGGGCAATTCAGGACATAAGGCATATAAGCGCAGTGCTGTAATGCTTATGATTAAGGCATTCTACGATGTAGTGGGCCGCGAGAAGGTTGAGAAGATTAAGGTCGAGTTCTCAATTGGCAGGGCATATTACTGCACCTACAAGGGCGATTTTGAACTTGATGATGCTTTGATGAAGAGCATCAAGGATAGGATGTCAGAACTTGTAGATGAAGATATTACTATTGAAAAAATATCCTACGACCTTGACGAGGCTCTGAAGAAATTCCACGAGGCAGGATTTACGGACAAGGAGAACCTCCTTGGCTACCGACGTTCATCAAAGGTTAATATGTATAAGCTCGATGACTTCGAGGATTATTACTATGGATACATGGTTCCGTCGACCGGATACATCAAGTGGTTTGATATTTTTGCCTACGATGAGGGATTCATGCTGGTACTTCCTGAGAGACAGGCACCTGGCGAGCCGCTTGATGATTATGAGGCTTCACCCAAGCTCTTTGAGACCATGAAGGAGACAACCAAGTGGGGAGAGATGCTTGAGGTCGGTACAGTTGGCGAGCTCAACGACGTGATTTCAAAGGGCGGATTTTCTGACCTGATGCTGGTCCAGGAAGCCCTTATGGAGAAAAAAATAGCAGATATTGCTGAGGACATCGTGAGCACCGGTGGTAGGAAGTTTATCATGATTGCAGGACCTTCGTCTTCAGGCAAGACCTCCTTCTCACATAGGCTTTCAATAGAGCTTCGTGCTCATGGCTACAAGCCGCACCCTATTGCGCTTGACAACTACTTCATCGACAGGGAGAAGACTCCTCTTGATGAGAACGGAAACAAGAACTATGAGTGTCTTGAGGCCCTCAATGTGGAACTCTTCAATGAGAATATGACTGATCTGCTTGCAGGTAAGAGAGTTGAGCTTCCTACCTACAATTTCATCACAGGCAAGAGCGAGTTCAAGGGTAATTTTATGCAACTTCATCCCGAGGATGTGCTCGTCATCGAGGGCATCCATGGCCTCAACGACAAGCTGTCATACTCACTGCCGCCTGAAAGTAAGTACAAGATTTATATCTCTGCACTCACAACCCTCAATGTTGACGAGCATAACCGCATTCCTACTACGGATGTCAGGCTTCTTAGAAGGATGGTCCGCGATTTCAGGACCCGCGGTGCTTCTGCTCAGCGCACTCTTGAGATGTGGGCATCTGTGAGACGCGGCGAGGATGAGAATATCTTCCCCTTCCAGGAGCAGGCGGATGTGATGTTCAACTCAGCACTCATCTACGAACTTGCGGCACTCAAGCAGTACGCAGAGCCGCTGCTCTTTAGCATCAAGAAGGGGGAACCCGAGTACCTTGAGGCCCAGCGTTTACTTAAGTTCCTCGAGTACTTCCTCGGCGTATCGACAGAGGGCATCCCCAACAACTCGCTCGCAAGGGAGTTCGTGGGCGGCTCGGTGTTCCCGGTGTAGGGAGACTGAAAGACTTATCGCCTTGGAGTGGTCATAGCTAACCGCTTCAGGGCGTTTTCTTTGAAAAAAATGAAATTTCTGAATGATATACTATGTACAATGTAAGGAGGAGAAAACTATGAAGAGAATAATAGTTTTAGCAATGTCAATCATAATGGCTGTAAATGTTCCTTGCATGACATATGCACAGGAGTGCAGTGCACACGCTACAGTTTCAGAGGATTCTGTTAATGAAATCCCTATGAATAAGCTTGA
>DCHL01000011.1:14645-15316 GCA_002317595.1 Lachnospiraceae bacterium UBA1753
TTGATGCGAGTGAGTTTACGGTAGATGCAGGTGCCTCTGACGACCTTGACGTGGCGTCGCTTTACCCATATTCGTACAATGAGAATGCAGAGAACGACACTGACCTTATGGCTCATAATTTTTACTATAATCCCAAGCTTTCCCTCTTCAGTGGAAAATATACGGCTTACTCTGTTGATGTGAAGGCTGACAGGGATCCGCTTGGAACATACTGGTCTACGGTGAATTTCTCAATGAGCGGTGGGGCGCATGGGTATGCTGGCATTCAGAATACCACCAGTGGCAGGAAGGCAATTCTTTCAATCTGGGAATATGAGAAAACGGTTAATGGCAGAACGGTGACGATGACTCCCGAAAGACTGTTCCCTGATAGGAATACCAGTCACTTTGGTAATGAGGGAAGTGGGTCACAGAGCATAGTTAATTATCCTTGGGAGGCTAATCATTGGTATAGGGTTTTAGTCCGCTGTTATGAGGATAGTGATTACGGCCATACCGTTGTGGAGCAGTGGATTCAGGACAGAGAGACGATGGAGTGGACTCTGACATCGGCATTTGATACACTTCAGACGAATGCCTATTTCACTGGTAATTTCAGTGCCTTTATGGAAAATTACAATTCCACATATTGTAATAAGCTCAGAACAATCCAGCTGAAGAATCCATATGTT
>DCHL01000084.1:0-20119 GCA_002317595.1 Lachnospiraceae bacterium UBA1753
AGAAATCATGGTTTTTGAGCCAAATCTGTAAGGACACACTTTGGAAATGGAGAAGCGAGTAATTCGATATCTGGGGGAGGTTTTACATGTCGGAGGAGAGAATCAGATCAGGTAGGACGAAGAGAGTAGAGGCCACGATTTCCACGCTGTTTGAGGAGAGCGTGGAGGATTTCATCGAGGTATACAAATCAGCGCAGATGACGCAGTGGAGGGTTAATGCGAAGAAGACCTGGCAGGTCATCGGCGGTAAGAGTTACGTGCCGGTTAATGCGTACCTTGTGAGATACATGCTTGCCGTCTTTGAAGTTACTGACATTACGCCAGAGACAATAATCAGGCTACTTAACAGCGCAGACTCCTATACGGATGCCGATGAGAAAGTAAAACACCTCGTTGACATGATGTTTGATGAGTTTGAGAGGAATGGCTGTGGAATTGAGAAGGGTGTGAGCGTAAGAGGGAGCGTACTTAAAAGGATGCCGGTTCGCGGGAAGAAGGGCCAGTCGAGCACCGTGGCATGGGATAGGAACAGCCTGTTCTTAAAGCTTAAGGCAGAGACCCTGACAGCTGACGAGATGTATGCGATTGCATTTGGAGTCAGCATGGATTACAACGACCTCGTCATGTTTCTGAAGAAGGCACTAAAGAGGGCAGACTTTAACCTTCTCAATCAGAATGAGTTCCTGCTCTATCTGACCTTCAGGTATGTGAAGAGTAACAATATCATTTCTTTCTATGAGCAGCTGAAGGATACCTATGAAAAAATATCACCAAGAAGCTTAAGTATAGTGGGAAGGACAGAAGAAATACTTGCAGACAGCGATGTGAGAGGCAGGCATTTTGAACTGGGTCAGGATGGACAGATACATGAGGATATAAAGGAAATCCTGGCAGATTACAAGAATTATATCGCTGGTAAAAATGATTATGATGGAAGCGCGTCCGACCTTGCAGCGCAGCTCCTCGAGACTTTGAAGGAGCAGTGCGCATCCGACCTTGTGAGTAATAAGGCCGAGAAGGACATTAATTTTGCGAAGGGATTCGTGACTATATTTTATGACCCTGCACGCGGGCTTGATATTCCGGCGGGAACAGAATTCTATAAGCGTGGCAGTGACACTAAAAAGAAGCCGGTAGCGTTTGTGACAGATGAGGATGTAACCATATTGCCAGGCAGCGGTGAGGATTATTCAGAGATAGTGCTTGAGGTTGAGTGTGCGGTCTCTGAACCCAAGGTCTCTGAGGCGGAGAATCACATTGGCTATGTCCCCAAGAACTCAGTGTTCAGGGTGGATGAAAAAGTTTGTCCGTTCCTATCCTGCATCCATAATAAGAGTTATTTCAAGCCGGACAAGAATGACCCGGTTGGTAAGATGATAAATCTGTCGGGCAAGGTATATGCCAGATGCGTGCCTGGCAATGTTGTGGAACCAGGAACCGTTCTCTTTTACGACAACGGCAGTACAGCCACGCAGTTCATCGTCACAAGGGCGGTTGATTCCAGGGTGTCAGTTGATATTCCTGTCACGGCTGCTAAGAGCGAAGAAGAGGCAACCAAGAACCAGATTAATGACTGCAGCATCAAAGGCTGGAAGAATATTTTTTCCATTGAAAACAAGAAGATCTCTCTGAAGGAGAAGGGAAGGGCTGGATCGCGTGGCGCCCTCTATCCTTACCTGTACAGCAGTGCTGGCAATCCTGAAATAATAAAAGGAAAAAATGCAGACAAGTATTTTGAGAAGCTTGGAAGGGTGCTCAAGGGAACCAGGCTTGAAAATGACAAGCTTAGCAACATAAAGAACCACAGGGAGCAGGGAATTACGAGAAGCGACATTCTCACGCTCACCTTTCTTGTATACGTGACAGAGGATCCCGATCTCTTTGGCGATATCGAGGATATGCTGGACATTGCAACAAGGACAGAAATCAGCAGCTTTGCAAGGCGCAATCTGTCTGCAAGGCAGATAGCGGAAGAGAACAGCAGGCTTGCGAAGAAGGCAGCAAGGGCGGAGAAGGAAGCAAGGGAAACCTACGACATGCTGCTGGCTGAGTTCAGGCGACAGGCAAATGACAATCTCAGAAGGTGCGGATTCTACGAACTGTACCTTCCTAACCCATACGATGGACTCCTCGCACTTCTTCTTGCGAGCGAGTCGCCAATCAACGCATTCAGGGAGCTTTGGGGAACATACGGAATATGGCAGTCGAAATAAAGAATTCTGACAGGGTCAGACTGACTGGAAAAAATATAGAAGCCTCATTTTCGGATATCAGGGGTAAGCTCTATACATATCTCCTGTCGATTGACAGATACCTTGGCGAGGGTGCTTCCTGTATCTGCTATGAGGTGACAGTGCGAAAGAGCAGTGACACTGTCGGTCAGAAGCGTGTGCTCAAGCAGTTCTATCCATCGCCAGTGGAGTACGAGATTGATGCCAGTATGTCTGGGATGACGCTCGACATCGCGGGGTATGATGAGGACATGTCAGTGACACACTGTCCCGAGGTGACAGAGCTTGGACAGAAGTTTGAGACTGCATTCAGGCGGCAGGCATTACTGTCAAACCGCGAGGAACTCAGTGGTGTAATCGTAAGGCCCGACCTCTGTTATTTTTCCGGCTCAACAAAGTACATACTGTATGAACCCGATTTCGGTACGACGTTGAGTTTTGACAGCATAGACTCGGCAGAACTCCTGGTGGACAGGATGCTGGGACTTGCCACAGCACTCATGAGGCTTCACAGCCAGAGATTCATATATATGGATCTGAAACCGGAGAACGTTCTGGTGTCAAGTGATGGCAGGGTGAAGGTGTTTGACTTCGATGCCCTGATTGACCTTGATGACCTGGAGAACGTGCATCTACGTAATGGCGACGTCCGGTACGACACGACTGACATAAGGCTTATTGCACCTGAGATAAGACCGGAGAACCTCATCAATTTTGAGGTGGACAAGCGGTACATTCTGACAGAGAGGACCGACATATACTCCTTTGGAGCAATCCTGCTCTCATATTTTTTGAACAGATATCCCACAGAAGAGGACACTCAGTCGGCGGCGTTCGCCAGTGAGATTCGGGAACTTTTTGTGAGGGGGCGCCGCAGGGGCGAGCTGACAGCGGCCGAACAGGACATGCTCTGCGAGATCATCTGGAAATGCATCCAGAAGAACATCGGGCCGAGGGGCAGATACAGAAACTCTGAGATTCTGGTGGAGGAACTTTCGGATTTTGCGGAAAAAATATCTGAGCCGCTTGCACGGCGACGCAGGTTCTACAACAGGATTGACGGCCAGCTTGTGGCAGCGCAGGTCCTCTACAAGGCACCGCTTTGCGACTACATCACGCAGGCGGCAGCGGGCCCAGTCATGGACTGCGCCATCATCGGCGATGACAGGGTGTGTGAGGATTTTCTTGCAGCAATCCTTTCAAGTGCATACGTGACAGACACGAGGCTTGTGATAAGGCGCTTTGGCAGCAACTTGAGAAAGCGGATGGACGGACTGCTTGAAAAGTGGCCGCTCCTTAAGAAGACCACAGACCTGTATTATGAAGATGAGAAAATAGAAGGCAGCTATCTCGGGCTGGAGGTCGGAATTGACAAAAGAATTACAGACGATCCGTTCGCCGAGATAAGGTTCTATGAGAATGCGGATGTGAATACCCTTGCAGGCCTGAACTCATCTTGGATTGTGTTATCTGACGCGAAGGGTGTAATGGTATCAGATTGTGCAGGATTAAACTGCGGAGCGGGTGAAACCGCGGGAATAGGCGATGGAACTGCAGAATTAGTGGGCTCTGACTTTGATAGGATGATGGCCCACAAATTAGCAGCTCAGGGAAGCGGCGCGAAGAAATTCATCGCATACCTCAGCGACAGGGGAGACGGCTTCGAGCTTCGGGAGAGTGAGATCTGTGAGGGCGACGTGAAGCTTCTTGCCTTTTCTGTCAACAGCAAGCGGACACTTGAGGAGAAGCAGTTTGAGAAGGGGCTTAACAGGCGAGCACTCATGCTTCACAGGTTCTATGCAACCCAGTGGAATGAGCGCATGACGAGAAGTGAACTGTGGGCGGACTTCTCGGGCGGCGAGTACAACATCAGCTCGTCGGTATGCGGCGTGCTGTCGATACCCTATAAGCTTAGAAGCATCAATATCTCAGAGGACGGAGCAGAGGCCGCGGCCAGATTCAGGAGTCTGATAATAGAGAGCGAGCGCTGGAATCCTGGCAGTGAGATGGGGCCGGGAAGTCACGGCAGTAAGGAGTGCTCTGAGCAGTTTTATGAACTCATGTATCTTGAGCATAGGAGATGGATGGGATTTATGCTCACCCAGGGCTATGACAGACCCGAAGAGTTTGAAAGCTATGCATATAAAGGAAGCAGCGACAGAAGGGATAAGCGAAGGAAACTTCACCCCTGCATCTGTTCCTGTTCAAAGGGCGGCAACGTACCAGACGGGCTTTCTAACACCGACTGGGATAATTACGATGTCGAAAAAAATACCAGGGGGCTTGATATGCTCGACCTGTTTTCTGTATCGTTCCACCAGTTCTGCGACAGGAAGGTGCGAGATATGGTGGAGCAGGAAGTCTTTGAGGATGCCTTTGATGTCCTAGAGAGAAGCATTAAGGCAGAGCGATGCGATGGTGAGACTGTTGCCAGCTTTGCGGCGCTGAAATCTGTCCACACTGCACTTCTTGCGGGAGTCACCAACATGAACCACAGGTGGAACAGAGCCTGCAGCGACCTGAAACTGGCCTGCCAGAGGGAGGCTGAGAAGAGAGGGCTTGTGACGGCAGAAATCCTTGAGGCGCTTGAGGAAATCTGTGATATCACGAGGATTGTTGAAGAAAGGAATCTGTATCACAACTACAAGAACAGTGACAGGACGATGCTTGAGGCAGTACCCCTTCTTCTTGACAGTGACGAGGGAATCAGAAGGGTATACAAGGTCGCATCCGGGGACACCTGGTCTGATGTGGTCTGCTCCGTGCTACTTGAGCCAGAGGAGGTCGTTCTCTTTACCGACAATGGCAGCGATGCTGACAGACTGAGAGAATTCCTCTGTGAAAAGAGAGGGCTTGGGGTAAAAAATGTGTCAGTACTTCCCGTCAGTGAAATCAGTAGTCTGCGGATCACGGCCCGCAGCAAAAAATCCGTGCTTGATGTGACGGGGGCTGATGAAAAATATATAAAGAAACTGAGGGCGCAGGACAATCTGAAGGCGCTGCCCTTCATATTTTTTTCAGGAGGAGAACTGAAGTGTGATGACAGAACCTCGGTCGCTGCGCATGGCAATGTGGTCAGAAGGCATCTGTCGGTGGGCGAGGCACTGTGGCTTGAGGGGATGGAATCTGCGGATGAGTCCCAGACCCTGATGCTGGGCGCGGTTGCTGACTATCGGAAGATATGGGAAGCCTACTGCAGGCTTGGCAGGGAGAGATATTCTGCAATTGTAGCATCGCTTGCTGAGGGCGAAGCAAGAAACCGTCTTGTAATAACCAGGGATGAACCAGGCCCTGAGTCACTCTTTCTGAGAAAAAATATTCCAGAGGCCATGATGGCATCAACTGGAATAAAGAGAGTGTGCGAGGCTCTTGCAGAGAACGGCTATATTGCCAGTGATTACCGCCTGCCAAAGCTTGGGAAAATCGGGGAGGTGCAGATTAGCACCTCAAATAGGAGCGTAGCAGGATGTCTGACGGAGATGTTTGACAGGGCGATTAGTCAGCCCTACAGGCACGAATTCAGATTCGTGAAGGAGCAGGGAAGGGATTATATCGCCGATGACACTCTGGTGATGGACTGCATTATGAGCAGGGAAGACGCCGACCTTCTTGCGGAGTATTTTGGCGACGCCCTGAGTATTGAGGCGATGTCTGCTGATGGCCGCGTCAGCGGTTCCTTTGTGAGCACCGCCGCTAGACATTGCCTGACTGATATGGACATGCTGCCAAGGACCGTTGTATATCATGCGCTCTGGGACAGCCAGGCCGCAAGTGATGTCAGGGTGATTTCTTCGCAACGCTGTAATGTAGCCGCAGATGCAGGCACAGACACCGATATAGATGCAGGCACAGACAACGATACAGACATTGCGTGTGTGCGTGACATGCAGCTGTATTTTGTCAGCAGCAGAAAACTTGTTGACCAGGTGAGTCTAAATAGTCTGTCGGCGGATGAGAGGCTTGATGCACTTTCTGATGCAATTCGTGAGATTATTTTTTAGTGGGGGAAAAATATTGAAGCTTGTAAAGAAGAAGGAAGGCAGGAAAGTTACGGCGTACTGCCTTGGAGATGAAAACCCTAAAATAGAGAGCCTTATTGAAGAGGGGAAAATAGAGCGCAGAGATGGTGGATGGCTTATTTTTTCCCAGGAGGCAAATGAGGGCGAGTGGGCAGGTGACGGTGATTTCATCAAGCTGGATGGCTCGGGTTATCCTTATCCCAATGCGAGAGCATATTTCCTTGATAATCACAGGCACATCGGGGGAGATGAGTATGAGCAGCTTCCGAAGCCGCTTAAGGCCTGGGACAGGGAAGAGGGCATGTGCCACGAGATTGAATACCTGATTGCACATAAGGGTCTGGTGATTAACGAAGGTGACGAGGACAATTATTTCTCGGCGCCTCTCTGGGGGGACATTCTTTCAGCACGTGCTGATTGTATGATTGTATTCTACAGTGTTACAATTAATGAAGATGGGGACGTGACAGATGTGGACTTCAATTTTGTGGCCAGGGATGAATTCGAGAAGACCTATGATGTGATAGGGTGATATCCGAAAACTGGAGAATTGCGGTTTTTTGCCGTGGAGGATGGGTATGGATTATTATGCGGAGTACAGAAGCAAGTTGAGAACTCCTGACGAGGCGGTCAGAGTTGTAAAGAGCGGTGACTGGGTGGACTACACCACTGCCACTGCCAAGCCGGTGCTGCTTGACAGGGCCCTCGCGAAGAGAAGGGATGAGCTCACAGATGTAAAAATCAGGGGAAATCTTATGTCTGGGCCTCTTGAGGTGGTGGAGTGCGACCTGAATCAGGAGCATTTCACCTACAATTCATGGCACTGCTCCAGCTACGAGCGTAAGCTCTGCGACAGAGGCCTGTGCTTCTACACGCCGATGATCTTCCACAACATGACGGCCTACTACCACTTCTTCCTGGATGTGGATGTGGCCATGATTTCCCTGCCGCCCATGGACAGGCATGGATACTTTAATTTTTCCCTGAACACGGGTACCTCTGCGGAGATACTGCGTCAGGCCAAAACAGTAATAGTTGAGGTGAATGAGAACCTTCCAAATGTGAGAGGCGGTTACGATGACTGCGTCCATATTTCGGAGGTTGATTTTGTTGTTGAGGGACCTCATGATCCCTTCCTGGATAAGCCGCCGAGGGTGATCACGGAGCAGGAGCAGAAGATCGCGGAGCACATCCTTCCGTACATCGTGGACGGTGCGACGCTTCAGATTGGTATCGGGGGAATGCCCGACGCAGTAGGAAAGCTGCTGGCCGCCTCAGACCTCAAGGACCTTGGAATGCACACGGAGCTCTGTACAGACGCCTATCTTGAACTGTTCGAAGCAGGAAAGCTTACCAATAAGTATAAAAATATCAACAGATACAAGAGTGTCCTCGGCTTTGCTGTGGGCTCGCCGAGACTCTATGACTGGCTCGATAATAACCCAAGCATCAAGGCCTATCCCCTTGAGTATGTGAACAAGCCGGAGATTATCGGGCAGATTGACAACATGGTCTCAATCAACAGCTGTATCTGCGTTGACCTTTATGGTCAAGTAAGTTCGGAGAGTGTGGGAACGAGACATGTGAGCGGAAGCGGCGGCCAGCTTGACTTTTTGGAGGGGGCTTCCATATCGAAGGGCGGAAAGGCATTCATCTGTCTCAACTCAACCTACACGGACAAGCAGGGGCAGCTCCATTCCTGCATAGTGCCGGCGTTCAACGGGGAGGTCATCACATCGCCCCGCAGCCAGGTATACTTCATCGCCACGGAATTCGGAGTGGTCAATCTCGAGGGAGCGACCTCCTGGGAGAGAGCGGAACGCCTTATTTCCATAGCTCATCCAAGCTTTCGCGATGGACTTATAAAGGAAGCAGAGAAGATGAGGATATGGCGTAAATCACAGAGATAATGTTATAATGTCCTTACACATTTTTTGTGGGGGAAAATAATGTATATGTATGCTGCGGGCTAGGCTCGCCGTGCATGAGAGGAGGATATTTTTTATGAGAACAATTAAGGCAGAAAAAATCAGCATCGAGGCATTTGCACCCTTTGGATCATTCCATTCAATGATGGAGCCCACAGGACTTCCCCTCTGCGGAGCGATTCACAAGTTCTATCCCGACAGAGTTACAGGTGCAATGGTTGGCACTATGGCCTTCTCGCCTCTTGAGGTCAAGAAGAACGACCTTGTCATCCGTCAGGCTGAGTACCATGTATCCACATGGGAGGGAATCATGCCTGTGAACGATGACATGATCATCCATGTATCACCTGCTTCAGGCAGCTATCCAAATGTGGATGAGACTAAGGCATTCATTGTTCCCAAGGGAACTTTCGTTAAGCTTAACGCAGCAATCTGGCATCTTGTGCCAAGTCCTGTGAATGAGGAAACGCTCCACGTGATGATAGTGCTTCCAGAGTGTACCTACGCCACTGACTGTCCGGTCATTGACCTCAAGGAAGAGGATGTATTCCAGATCGTGCTCTAATTTTTGACAAAAATTTAATTTGGAAAATGGTGGATATATGAAGAAGAACCCCGTTAATGACGAGGATAAGAAAAATTTCATAACGTACTACACTGGCAATATTGAGGAACTCGCAGCGGCTGATCCTGAAGTGAGGCAGGCCTACAAGAGCGCCGTAGATGAAGGCCTTAAGAAGGAGTGGCGGGAGGCTCTTGAGGCGGTTGCCTTTGGAACCTACGGCGGTAACTGCATCTACAAGTGTGACTGGAAGCGTTCAGAGGAGCTCCTTCTTGGACTTGTGGATTTGTACGGCGAGGAGGAGAGCCTGTACTACAACAGCCTCGGCTATATCTACTACTATGGCAGGACCACTGACGGGGTCCCTGACTATGCCAGGGCGCTCCAGTATTTTACAATAGGAGCCGTCGGAGGGGTGTTTGAGTCCCGATATAAGCTTGCGGATATGCTCCTTGCAGGGTATGGACTTCCAAAGAATGCAAGTGCTGCTGCGAAGCTTATCATAGAGATGTATGATGAGAACTATGATATTTTCTGCGCCGGTGAGTACAGGGGGAGCTTTGCTGACATCAATGCGCGGATGGGCTACCTGTATGAGAAGGGACTGGGAGTGGAGAAGGATCTTAATACTTCCTACTACCACTTTCTTCAGGCCTCATATGCCCTTGAGAGAAGAAAGCAGGCAAAAAATAATTTTGGCGATGACAGCGTGCAGAAGCGTATTGAGGAAGGCCTGGCACGGGTGCGTGCACAGATTCCAGAAGAGGAATTCTCTGACCAGGTTGATTTTGGAACACCGGCAATCCTTGGACTCATGCTCAGGAGCTGTTCAGGTCTTGACATTACCCTCGATTACAGGCAGGGCAGATATTTTATCACAGGTAAGACGCTGGCGGGGACCGATGAGCTTTCAGAGAATCTTATCACAATAATTGAGATGGATTTCTGCAATCTTGCCAATGAGGTCGAGCTTGAGGTGGTGGGTATCTCTGACGTGAGCACTGACGACTTCCCTGCGAAGGCCTTCGTGACCCACATTGAGCGCAATGAGGATACCGACGCCTGGGAGTTTTACCATGGGGATTACCTGCTTCTGTCATTTGCCTGCGAGAAGTTTGTATTCACTGGGACCTATAAGAGCGACGCGAAATGAACTACGCAGGATTGAAATGAACTATTCAAGATAGAAATGAACTACTCAAGATTAGAAAGAAATATCACAGAAGTAATAAAGGAAGAGCAGATCAAGCTGGGGTATGTAAGGGAGATGATACGCCTGTATTACCCGCTTGAGTCGCTCTGTCTGTTACTGGGAGAGGCGCAGAGTGCCGAGGAGATGAAGGTCTCGCTCGGCGTTTTTTTCCAGGAGATGAGTGAGAAATGGGGCGAGACTGAAGTGTCCTGCAAGGGAGAGCGCTTCTGTCTGAGGCTTGACCCGAAGGCATCTGAATATATAAATGAAAGCACCCCGCACGAGGGCTTCATGTACGACCTCGTGGAGGTAGCCCGCACCCATGGGGCTACCCTGGATGATATGATAGCCGTGTTCAGGAAGTATTCGGAGCAGGTGCACGTGGAAGAGATGCAGGGAGAGGACTTCGATGTGCTGGTCTATTTTGAGGATGGACAGATAGATGACAACCTATACTGCCTGCACCGCGAGATGGGGCATGTCATCTACCACCGCTATACAAGAGAGGACTATGACAGTCTCATGGGGCATTGATGCTCCTTGAGGGCATGAAGTATCCCATATGCAAAATGAATTGTGCGCAGGGAAAACAGACAAAAATAAACCATACGCAAGAAGGAGAATAATTTGGCAAAAAATATTTTCTGGGACCTTGATGGAACCCTGACAGATTCCAGCGAGGGCATCACAAAATGCGTTAAGCTGGCACTTGACCACTATACGGACAATGACTATACACTGGAGGACCTCAGATGCTTCATCGGGCCACCGCTTAGGGACACCTTCCCGCGGTTTGGGGTTCCAGAGGGGCAGGAGGAGGAAGCCACCGCTATTTTCAGGACCAGGTATAACACTATAGGTAAGTTTGAGAACAGACCCTATGATGGAATAACAGATCTTCTGAGAAGGCTTAAGGATGAAGGCTTCAAATCCTATGTGGCGACGTCAAAGCCAGAGATTACTTCAAAGGAAATCCTTGAGAAGTTTGAAATGACAGATTATTTTGAACTCATCTGCGGGGCGACGATGGATAAGAGCCGCGACAGTAAGGAGGATGTGATCAGGTACCTTCTCGAGCAGGCAGGTTCTGTTGAGGATGTCATCATGATTGGAGATACCCACTATGATGTAATCGGAGCTAGGGCCCACGGAATCCGCACAATCGGAGTTGAGTGGGGATTTGGTGACTGCCAGGAAATGCTTGACGCCGGAGCCGTGGCCATCGCCCATGACATTGAAGAACTCTATAGGATGATTTTATTATACTGACGATTAGCCCTATTTCTGTGTCGTACGTATAAATTGCTATAAAAAGATTGTATTTTCACGAGGAGTAGAAAAATATGAACGATCAGCGAATTATTCAGAAAAATGCGAATGTGCAGAATGATTATGTTGTCAACCAGGTTGATGAGATTAACCAGGAGCAGGAGCATAAGGACAGGTCTGTCCAGTTGCTTGAGGATTCAAACGAGGCAAGAAAGCAGCTTCTTAACAACAAGAGAACCTTCTTCTCGGATTCCAAGTATATGAAGGCGGTCAAGAATGCGATTGGGGTTCTTAATGGACTTCTTGAATGCATTGTTCCAACCGACAGCCAGGAACGGCTTGAAAGACATATTTCAGAGATAAGCATGCGTTATGAGGATCTTATCGTTGCCTGCAATTCATATCTGACATATTACGAAGACAAGAAGAATCTCAGAATGACACTTACCAGGAAGATTAGGGATAATGCGCTGAATGAAAAGAGGATGATACGGCACGCCTTCGACAGATGGAGCCTGCTTGGGGACAGAAACCAGGAGGTTACTGCAATGGGTGTGGTCAGGGCAGCCTATGGGAATGAGATTAATGACACGGATTTTCAGGTTACCGACATAGATGCGGGGACCTCTAAGGAGACTATACGTAATGTAAAGGGACACTGCGCGATGTCAAGACTCAGTGCACTGTTTGGAGTATCTTCAATTTACCGTTCTAATGCAATAGTGGCAGCTGCTGATGAAAAAGGAGCACCCGTGAAGATGATTACCAGGAAAATCCCTGGTTATGTCAGATTGGATGAACTTCTCAGGGATAACATTGGTGATAATAGAGCCATAATGTCCTACGATTTCAATACCCATAAGAACTCAGGAAAGAAAATAATAGAGTATGCCCCTTCTGCAATAATTCAGCTTCAGATCATGAGGACTGTTGATACATTAGCTGGAATCAATAGTAGACGTAGCGATGAGTTTTTTGTAAAGACCAAGGAAGAGGGCGGAATCATCACGATAACTGATGTGATTGCGAGAAATAAGAAGAAGTCCTTTGCAAAAAGGCCTACAGTCGGTTTGGGTTTTAAACCACCCATATCACCGGAGGATGTTAAAATCGATGGCGATACAATCAACGCCAGAATCGTGGCGGCGATGATACAGCTTTCTGAGAATCCAGTTCTGCTGAAGTATTGTTTTGGTGACCTTCTCGATAGGGATCAGATTGATGATGTAACGGAGAGAATTGATATTCTTCTGAAGAAAATCGAGAATAAGGAAATCAAGGTGAATTCCGAAATGGCTGAGCAGATTGAAGCAAGCGAAAGGGCAAGCGGCAGTCTTGATGAGGAAAATGCCGAAAAGGGGCTTCGTTCACGTTCAGATAGTTATGTCATTGAAACCCTATGCACAAAGGAAAGAGGAAAGTCGGCTAAACGTACAGAGAAAATCAGGCTTCAGAAGAAGCAGCAAATAGCTGACAATGCCAAGCCGTTTGATGAAAGGGGGGAACTGGTGGTTCCTCGAAATCTTGGTTCGGCAAGGGGGCCTGCTCATTTTGACCGCAGAAGTGTCCAGAATAATATATATGAAAAGGAATGGCATAAAGCATCTGAAGGCGGCATAATAAGAAAAAATGCGAAGAAGATGAAAGAAGCAGGATATATAGCAGGCGATGGTGTGACCGAGGGTACTTACAGTCTCTCCTTTGATTATGTGGATATAAAGGATGAACCTCTCTTTGAGAAGTATCCGAGTATACTCGATATTAAGCAGGGAGGAATCGGCGACTGCTATTTTCTTGCCAGTGTCACTGCAATTCTGAATAAGGACCCTTCGATTATCTGCAAAATGATGAGGGAAAATGATGACAAGTCTGTGACAGTAAGGTTTTTTGATCGGGAAAGAAAGCCTGTATATATCACAGTGGACAAAACAATTATCAATTATGAACTGAAAAGGGCTGACCAAAATACCATTGCCAGAAGGAATGGGGCGCTGGGAGCACTGTGGGTAAATATTCTCGAGAAGGCATTCGCTATGTTCAGGAGAGACAATGAAGGGATGTCGGATTATCTTGCCGAGAAATTTGATGGGTTTGATGAGGGCAATTTTTTTGTTATCTCAAGCTTTGGAAGTCAGGTTATTAGCGGTGGACAGGAAAAGAATGCACTGATGATGCTTACGGGAGACCTGAGAACTACAGGGAAATCAATTGGTAAAGCGAGAAGAGTTTCAAAATTAAGAGAAGAAGCAATACGTTCTGACAATGTTCCCGACGATGATTTTGTGCTTGGACAGCTTGTTAACAGCATTGCAGGTAACCTTAATGCAGGGCCAGCGGAGAATCTGGTTCGCCAGATTATTGAAAGCAGACTGGCGGACAGGATCAGGGTATATGAGAAAAAAATGGAGGTCCCACTTAGAGCGGATGATATTATTGATGATATCAGAGATATCAGATCATGGGGTGTTTATGACTACGCTGAACTTAAGGCGTTCAGAACGAAAAATGGAGTAAAAGAGAGTGATGTGGATGCGGCGATAGAGAAAGCCATATCAAATGCACACACATTTTTTACCACGAGTAATGCTAATATATGTTGGGAGTACAGAGGAAAGAACCCGGACGTTTCCAACGCCGGACCTGACAGCGAGATAAGGTACACAAAGCGAGCGGAAAAGATTTTCGCCAAAATAAAAGATGCAGTTAACAAAGGAAAGGCTGTCACAGTCGGCACGAGACCTTCAGATAGCGAGAAGAAAGGAAAAGGTCTTAACAACGAGGTTATGGAGGGCGGAATGGCACTGGGACATGCCTATGCAGTTCTCGATATCTGCGAAGAAGACGGCCGCAAGCTTGTGGTCCTGCATAACCCTTGGGGAGGCAATAAAAATCCTGAATATTCCAAGGTCACCGATGCAAAAGGAAAAGAAACTACTGTGCTGAAAAACTTTAGGGAGAAGGATGGAAACGGAACTGAAATTGAGAAAAATGGAATCCTGGTCCTGGATGTTAACGATCTGGCATATTTTATAAATGTGATTTCTACTGTTTAGGGATAGGAATGCCCAGATGCTTTTTGCAGAACAAATAGGAAAGTATAGAGGAAAAATTGATGATACTTTTTGTGAAAAAAATTTTTTCAAATGACTATTATAAGAATATGCCACTGACTCTTCCGGCGCAGTACAGGCTGCGGTCATCGCATGACCCCCTGTTATATAAAATAGTATCAGATGGCAGAGAACTATGCACCATAGAGGGCGAGATAAATAGGTCTCAGCTTGTGATAACAGGAGTTTCCCTTGCATCGAAAAGGAATGCCGAGCAGTTTCTGTACCTCCTCAGATACATGGTCTATGACCTCGAAGAGGAGTATGGTATATTTTTTGACTTAGTGGAGTTAGCTCTTGGAGAAGAGCAGGAAGCGACACTGAACAGTGCTTTTAAGGATGCTGTTATTGATCTTTCCAGCGTCTCTGAAATTGAAAGACCTGGCTCTGATTTATGTCTCATGAAGGTAATGACGCTCCGGGGAACGCTGCTTGAGGAGTGCATGGGCATGATTCCTGGAACCGTAGGCGAGCCGGAGGTTTATGATGGCGAGGATGGACTGCCCTTCCTCCTGTGGGATACTGCGGATGACGGGGAAAAAATATGGTTCAGGTTCTTTCCCTATGTAACTGATGAGATGCACCTTCAGCTGCAGGCAGGGGTATGGCATATGGACAGTAATGAGTACCTCTATTATTCCGAGTGGGAAGAGGATCTGAACGCTGCCGGCGATTATAAGGAAATCCTTGAAAAGTGGGCAGAAAACATTTAGAATAATTTACATGGTGGGCCGCCTTGACGATGTTGTCAAATGGCGGCCTTATTATGTGTTTTTTTATATTAAAAAGGAGAGATACTATGAAGAACAAAAAAGGTCTTATCTTCCTCCTGGCTTCGATTGCCATTCTGGCTGTATTCGTTGGAATCAGCTGTGTGACTCCTGGTCAGATTGAGGCAGAAGAGTACACACCGGCAGTCTACTCAACACTTGGCGCACTTCTTCCACCGGTAATTGCCATCGTTCTGGCTCTTATCACTAAGGAAGTTTACTCGTCACTTTTTGTAGGTATTGTTTCAGGTGCCCTGCTTTATGCTAACGGCAACCTCGAGCTCATGCTCAACACAATGCTCTACAACGGGGACGGCGGAATGATTTACAAGCTCGCTGATTCCTGGAACGTTGGTATCCTTGTATTCCTTGTAATCCTTGGAATCATGGTTGCCCTCATGAACAGGGTCGGTGGATCTGCAGCCTTCGGAAAGTGGGCATCAGAGCACATCAAGACAAGAGTTGGTGCACAGCTCGCAACAATGGCACTTGGCGTATTAATTTTTGTCGATGATTATTTCAACTGTCTTACAGTAGGTTCAGTAATGAGGCCTGTAACAGACAGACACAACGTATCAAGAGCTAAGCTTTCCTACCTCATCGATGCGACAGCAGCTCCTGTATGTATCATCGCTCCCGTTTCTTCATGGGCGGCAGCAGTAACATCTTCAGTTCCTGATGATTCCAACATCAACGGATTTGCGATGTTCTTAAAGACAATTCCTTACAATTTCTACGCACTCACAACTCTTCTTATGATCATTGTTGTAACAGTCGGCAAGTTTGACTTCGGCAGCATGAAGATCCACGAGGAGAATGCCATGAAGGGAGACCTCTTCACAACAGCTGAGCGTCCCTACGGCAACGCTGACCAGGAACCTCAGTCACCCAGCGGCAAGGTTATCGATCTTGTGTTCCCTGTAGCAGCCCTTATCGTATGCTGCGTAATCGGAATGGTTTACACCGGCGGATTTTTCACAGGAGTTGATTTTGTAACAGCCTTTGGTGATGCAGATGCTTCCATGGGTCTTGTGCTTGGATCACTTGTTACACTTATAATTACTTTCTGTTTCTACATGACAAGAGGCGTGATGACCTTCAAGGAATTTACAGACTGTATCCCTGAGGGCTTCAAGGCAATGGTTTCACCCATCCTCATCCTCACAATGGCATGGACACTTTCAGGAATGACAGGTCTTCTCGGTGCTAAGTACTATGTACATGACCTTGTAGCTGCTTCCGCTGGCGGACTTAGGATGTTCCTGCCTGCAATCATCTTCCTTGTGGCTGTATTCCTTGCATTCTCAACAGGAACAAGCTGGGGAACCTTTGCAATCCTCATTCCTATCGTATGTAACGTATTTGGCGGAGATGGTGGAAGCTACGAGATGCTTGTTATCTCAATCGCAGCCTGCCTCTCAGGTGCTGTATGTGGAGACCACTGCTCACCTATTTCAGATACAACAATCATGGCATCAGCTGGTGGCCACTGTGACCACGTTAACCATGTATCAACACAGCTTCCTTACGCACTGACAGCAGCGGCTGTCTCAGCAGTAGGTTATGTGCTTGCAGGTATCGTAGGTTACACAACTAACAGCTCAGCTGCACTGATTATCACACCTGTCACACTTGTGCTTATGGTCATTGTTCTTCTTGTTATCAAAAAGAAGAGCGAGGCAAAGTAACAGATTGTTTCATAAGGGGGTTTTTGTGGAAGAAAAATTTAAGCCTTATGTTCCGGCGGAGAAGGTAACACCGGAATTCACAGCAACATCAATCATCATGGGTCTCATTCTTGCAGTAGTATTCGGTGCTGCGAATGCGTACCTCGGACTCAGAGTAGGAATGACTGTATCAGCATCCATTCCTGCAGCGGTTATCTCAATGGGAGTTATCCGCAAGCTTCTTAAGAAGGATTCTATCCTTGAGAGCAACATGGTTCAGACAATCGGTTCGGCAGGAGAGTCTCTTGCAGCCGGTGCCATCTTTACAATGCCTGCACTTTTCCTCTGGGCGAAGGAAGGCGTAATGGAC
Source organism: Lachnospiraceae bacterium UBA1753 (assembly GCA_002317595.1). Taxonomy (GTDB): domain Bacteria; phylum Bacillota; class Clostridia; order Lachnospirales; family Lachnospiraceae; genus UBA1753. The sequence goes on from DCHL01000084.1 coordinate 17,119, forward strand.
ACACCTGACCTTATCACGGTTTCAGTAATCGCTCTGTGCGGTGGTCTTCTCGGAGTACTCTTCATGGTACCTCTTAGAAACGCACTCATCGTTCAGGAGCATGGCGTACTTCCTTATCCTGAGGGAACAGCCTGTGCCGAGGTACTTCTCGCTGGAGAAGAGGGTGGTTCTGATGCTTCTACAGTATTTAAGGGAATGGGAATTGCAGCTGCCCTCAAGTTCATCGTAGATGGAATCAAGGTGGTTCCCGGTGTCATCACAGCCAACATCAGCGCTCTCACTACTGAGATTTCGGCTGAGGTTTATCCTGCACTTGTTGGTGTAGGCTTCATCTGTGGCCCTAAGATTTCGGCATATATGTTTGCAGGTGGACTCATCGGATGGTTTGTAATGATTCCTGCGATTGTGCTGTTTGGCGCAAACATCGTAATGTACCCTGGTTCTGATACAATTGGCAATATGTATGCAGCAGGTGGAGCAGGAGCAATCTGGTCAAGCTACATCAGATATATTGGTGCTGGTGCTGTTGCAGCTGCTGGTATCATCTCACTCATTAAGTCTCTGCCCCTCATCATCAGAACCTTCGTTGATGCAATCAAGGGTATTAAGACTGCAGGTGCAGCAGGTAAGAGCAGGACAGACCAGGATCTTGATATCAGACTTATCATAGCTGGCGTAGTTGTTCTTGCAATACTTATTGCAGTACTTCCTCAGATTCCTGTTGGATTCCTGGGAGCAATCATTATCGTCGTATTTGGCTTCTTCTTCGGATCGGTTTCATCAAGAATGGTTGGTCTTGTAGGAAGCTCAAATAACCCTGTATCAGGTATGGCTATCGCAACACTTCTTATTGCTACAGCAGCACTTAAGGTTACAGGTGACACAGGTGCCCACGGAATGGCTGGAGCTATTGCTATCGGTTCAATCATCTGTATCGTGGCTGCTATGGCTGGCGATACTTCTCAGGATCTTAAGACGGGATACATCCTTGGTGCGACACCTAAGAAGCAGCAGATTGGTGAGCTTATCGGTGCTGTTATCGCAGCCTTCTCAATCGGCGGAGTAATGCTTCTTCTTGACAGTGCGTGGGGCTTTGGTTCGGCAGAGCTTGCTGCTCCTCAGGCAACACTTATGAAGATGATTGTAGAGGGCGTTATGGATGGAAATCTTCCCTGGGCACTTATCTTCATCGGAGCATTTATCTCAATTTCGGTTGAGATTCTCGGCATCCCCTCACTTGCAGTTGCCATCGGTCTCTACCTGCCCCTTGAGCTTTCTTCAACAATCATGCTCGGAGGTCTCGTAAGACTTTACATCGACAAGAAGTATCCATCAGCTGACAACGGTGCAGGTGCAGGCGTTCTCTTCTGTTCAGGAATGATCGCAGGCGAGGGACTTGTAGGTATCCTCCTTGCAATTCTCGCCGTGGTAGGAGTAGACTCACTCATCGACCTTTCAGGTGTTATCAACCTTGGTCAAATTGGAGGACTTGTTCTCACAATCATCATGGTTGCGGCAGTTTACCTATACGCAAAGCCTAAGGGAAAGTAACCTATAGCGTCGGAATAGATGTCTCTTGTAGCTTCGGGGAACACTCCCCGAAGCGTGCTGCGAAGCAATTATTGAGTTTTGAAGTGAAGAATGAATATGAAAAAAGATAAGTCAGCTAATTTTCTTGACCTTCATTTTGAGAAAAATCCTGAAATCAGATGGGAACAGGGTGGGGATGGATCTGTCACGCTGTATATGGAAAACAAAGGCATATTCAACACTTTGGCCCAGAAATTTTTCAAAAAACCCAGATTCACGAAGGTTCATCTTGAGGAAATGGGAAGTTTCATTTATCCTATTATAGACAGTGACTTGGATGTTTACGAGCTTGGAAAAAAAGTGAGTGATCATTTCGGGGAGAAGGCAGAGCCTCTGTACGAGCGTCTTGCTCAGTATATGGGAATGCTCGAGGATTATGGGTTTATAAGAAGGATATAGAGTTGAAGGACTTAAATTACGTGACTAACGGCAAAAGAAATATGACATTAATCTACAGCCTCGTCCAGTGTCTCTACTGGACGGGGTTTGCTATTTTGGGAGCATTTGCGAGCCTGTTTCTGTTATCTGTGGGGTTGGGCAATACGGCTATCGGAGTAGTACTTGCTATTGGAGCCCTGGCGGCGGCCCTGCTTCAGCCAGTGGTTGGCTCATTTGTTGACGCCAGCAGGACAATTTTTAACAGGCATGTAATGATATTCATTGGCGGTGCGATGACCGTCGTGTCGTTTATTATCTGGGTTACACCCGCTACACTGTCAATTCCAGTTTCAATTCTGTTCGCGGTAAACTATGTAATGCTCCAAATGTCCATGCCCTTCGTTAATGCGATGGGAATGGACTATATGAATGCCGGATACGAACTCAACTTTGGCGTGGCAAGAGCTGTAGGATCCTTTGGATATGCGATTGTTGCATACGTCATGGGAATACTTACAGTTGTGCTTGGACCCAAGAGCGTACCCCTTGCTGCCAGCATTGTGTTTGCGTGTCTGCTGTGTGTTGTTGCATTTCTGACACCTGCGGTTGTGAGTGCGGGAGTGGAATCTGCTGGAAATGAAGCTGATTTACCTCAAGGTAGAACTTTGCAGCATGTTGCTTCCGAAGAAGCAGGTGCTCCTGAAGATAGTGCTTTTGCAGAGGCGGGTGCTCCTGAAGATACTGCCGAGACACCTATTGGCTTCCTTAAAAAGTATCCAGTCTTTGGTATTATGCTGACTGGTCTGGTGTGCATCTACTACACCCACACGCTGATAAATACATATGCGCTTCAGATACTTGTGACCAAGGGTGGCGATGGCTCCAGCGTGGGACTTGCTGCAGCAATAGCCGCGGGACTTGAGGTGATTACGATGCTTCTGTTCCCGATTATTCAGAAATATTTCAGAATCGTTACCCTTATCAGGGTTGCCTGTGCATTCTTCACACTGAAGGTTCTGTTTTCTCTTCTTGC
>DCHL01000084.1:20202-22711 GCA_002317595.1 Lachnospiraceae bacterium UBA1753
ATAGCCATTGTTTACTACGTTAACGAGGTCATTGACCGCGCAAATGCATCCCAGGGCCAGGCCTATGCCGGTATGTCCATGACAATGGGGACCGTTGTCGCATCCCTCGTGTGCGGAAGGCTTCTTGATACCATCGGTGTCAATTCCACTCTGGTTGTGGGGGTTGCCGTCGGCGTGGTGGGAACTGTCATAGTTGTTCTTACAACTACAGACCGGAAAAGTGGGCGATAGGTGCCTTGCAGTTGAGTGGCAGGTGCCTTGCAGTTGAGTGGCAGGTGCCTTGCAGTTGAGTGGCGAGAATGAGTGCGAATTATGTGCGCTGGGTGCTGAAGATGAGATAGCACATACGCAACCACTGCCAGTATTATGTGTGCCAGGACTATGTGCGCAGGAAGGGATAAATTGTATATGACAAGTAAATGCTACAAATTCTGGGGATGGGAGAATGCGAATTCTCCTGCAATAAATAATGAATACAAGGGAATCAGGAATCCAATAGATCTCTATGATGCACTGTCTGAAATCTGGTGTGCAGATACATGCGCTCCGAGAATGAGAGACGGCTGGACGAAGGATAATATGACTCTGGGTCAGTGCTCAATTACAGCGTTCCTTGCTCAGGATATTTTTGGTGGACAGGTGTACGGCGTGCCGAGGTCAGGTGGAAACTTCCATTGCTTCAATGTGATTGGAAATTGCAGATTTGACCTCACCAGTGAGCAGTTCGGCGATGAGATTCTTGATTATGAGAACACCCCCGAGCAATTTCGTGAGGTGCATTTCGCTAAGGAAGAAAAGCGGCTTAGATACGAGTACCTGAAGACGGAACTGAAGAAACTTACTGAAGGAAAGAACTAAAGAAATTTGCTGAGAGGAAAGGCACTAAGAAACTCACTGAGAGGGAGAATAGGGGTTAAGAGTAGAAAGGGCGTAGCACAAAATTGCAACGCCCTTTCTTTAGTGCATGATTGATTTTCAGTCCAGTACGGTCCTTATTCTACTGGAGAATCTGCCAGTTTCTGCAGCATTTCATCGACAGAAATCCCGAGCTTTTCGGCTCCACGCTCAATACTGTAATCGCCAGCACGGATAGACCCGATAATCTCAACCTCGCGGCCCTGCTGAAGACCCTGCTGAAGACCCTGCTTGAGACCCGCTTCGTGGCCCTCTTCTCTGGCTTCTATTCGCTCCATTGTAATCTGCTTGTCAAAGGTGTAATCCATTGTTGTCACTTTAACCACCTCGTTTCTGTTTTCGCTAAAGAAGTCTGCAAGAATGTCATTTTTTATGCAAAGATCAATAGCTTTGTGAATCGCCAATTCAAGATCGTCATGATTCATTATACTATAATACTGCTTAACTGCATCAACAAAATACATATAGCCTTTTAGAACAGGACATTTCTCCAGCAATTCCCTATTTTTGCCATAATTAATATTATACACTTTGCATATGAGTTCAAGTTCTGGATTGTCTGCCTTTTGCTCAAAGGCATCAGATAAGCGAAGGTTATATTCTTCAGGCTGGTCTTCATCACCATTGTAGAAAACTGCAAATTTTGGAATGGGAATTTTGACGAGCTTTCTTCCGAAAATATTGTGCTTCTTGACAAGGGGCTTAACGATTGTAGTGTAGTAGATTAGATTTCTCACTGGCATGTTCGGACAGATGGTGGACTGATGCTCATAGACGCTGAGAGCCGCATCGACGATGAATGCCGCATCATTCCTGACAGTAAGAGATATGCCCTTTTCAAGTGTCACAATCTCAACATCATCAAAATTGGTGTAATTTGTATTGTTCAAGGCGTTATATACTGATAATGCGTTCCTCTTATCTTCCATAAGCATTGAAAATACATCGCTCTTATACTCTCTGTTTCCGTTACTCAAATTTCTCCTCCGTTTCCGGCAGGAGAAATGATATAGTATCCCCTGCCTGTAATAATGTGTTGTTGGTATGTCAGGCAGGAATTTCAGATTTCTTGACTTGAACTAGATAATGATTAATGACACATGACAATAATTAAGGTACTCCGCGCACCAGATTGAAGCACATCTGCGATAGGGGCTCAACTTATTGCCTGCTTGACTATTAGAAATTTGCCTGTTTCAAAAATAGCATATTTGAGAGTAGCTTGACAAGATGGTAGTTTCTGTTTGGTCATCTGCGTTTTGATTCCTTTTTCAGGCTTTTTCAGGAAGTAATTTCAGAAAGTATTTTCAGGCAAATCTCAATGCATAATACTATGCACAACATTATTTTGAACGCAGCTTTACCTTTGTATTGGCTTGCCCTTTGTATGAGAGAATGCCCAATACGGCGATTGTCGAAATTATATTGGCTCATTACCATTTTTGGTGAGTAGCCATAATAATTCGTGAAGACACTTTTTTCAGCTGCTATAGGCTCAGTGGCAGATTCCATTATCGGCCAATACCTTAAATTAGTTTCCTATATCGGCCACAAACTATTTCCCTTCAGCAGCCTATACGATTTCTGAAAATGC
>DCHL01000084.1:22767-28044 GCA_002317595.1 Lachnospiraceae bacterium UBA1753
AATGCTGTATCGGCTATGATGCATTTACGACAAGAAGCCAATACATACTAAAGTAGGAGTATAGGCTTCTGGCGCAAAACTGTCCTGGGCCAATGCCCACACAGAAATTTCCACATACACGAGACAAAAAAAGAAGGCTGCCGCTTTACCATTGCGACAGCCATCTAAACTGACATTTCCATTGGACCTTACCTCCGAATCTGAATACTTTGATGTAAATCTTCAACTATCCTTTGGACCGTACCTCCGATCTTCGATATTATGATGCAAATCTTAAACTATCCTTTGGACTACCCTCCTTGAATCTTTAGAACTTGCTTCGTTGTTGATAAGATGAATATACTCCCCAAAGATCAATTTTTCAACTCGTAATATGCACCAATATTTTACGCGAAAAATCAGTAAAAAAGCGGATTGAGAAAAAATGGAATTTGGAGTTATAATAGTATTGTTGCGGGCCGTTTGACCCGCTTATTTTGTTTTTGCGAGCAAGACGGAAAATCTGCCACATGGTGGAGCACTGGAACAGAACCGGAGAAGAAAAAGAGAGGTTAAGAATGAGAGAGCGTATTATTCTTGCACCGGGAGCAAGGGGAAGTGAACTGATCAGCAGCCTTGCACTGCACGGGGTGAACTGTATAAATCTTAAGATTATGGGAGCAGCACAGCTCGCAAGATATATTCTGATGAGGTCGGGAGTTCCGATTGAGCAGGAGTTTCTGAACTCGCGCGAGGAGTGCACGATAATTACCAAGGCTATTGCGGGCGAGGAATATTACGGCAGGCCTACCTATGCGGACATCAGGCATATCACGCAGTCCATGAAGAAGATGAGGATGCTGGTGACCGGGGAAGAGGAGCGCGTGGTTGGCGAGACGCTGGCAAGGGGAATTTTTACCGAGAAGAATGAGGCTCTCCTGCAGACATATAGAAATTACATGAAGATCATGGCTGAGGCCAATGCAATCGACACGGTCAGCCTCATCAGGAAGGCAATTGCCGAAGGGAAAAAATTAGAAGCGGACCTTGAGTGCCTCTGTGAGTATCCGCTCAGTCCTCTTGAGCGAACGCTCCTTGAGAAGGCAGCGGGCGGAGAAGGCGCCTACAGGATGATTAAACTTAGCGACCTGTATAAGAAAGGCAGCATAGAAAACGCAAATGCAGGAAACTCGAGCACTGAGACAGCTGGCGAAGGAAACTCGAATATAGAAAATACAGACGGAGAAAACTCAAACACCTCAGTCAAGATCGACAGCTTCAGGAACTGCTACGGCTCCCCCAACGAGGTCGAGACAATACTGAGCGATAGATACGGCGGCAGAATACTGAGTGACGGATGCGTTGGCAGGGCGCTGGATTCCTGCACGGTTGCGGTGACAGATGCGGCGACATACTCGCAGCTGTTCTTTGACTATGCACTTCTTTACGATATCCCCATGACATTTGGCTGCGGGGTTCCCATCATCAACGCAAATCCCGCGAGACTACTCGTGCTGTATTATCACTGGATCACGGATGGGTTCTTTGGCGTTGATGCTTTGAACGAGATGATAGACAGCAAAACCTTTAATAAGTCAGTGTGGCGCGAGCAGTTCCCCGAGCCTCAGGAGGGCTTCTCGTGGAAGTTCTTCTACGAAGTACTCGGCGGATTGCGTCTTACGAACAATGCGGAGACAAATCGGGAGAGGATTGAGAACTACAAGGCGGCAATAGCAGAAGAGGAAAGAATAGCAGAAGAGGAGAGAATAGCAGAAGAGGAAAAAATAGCAGAAGAGGAAAAAATATCAGGCAAGGATGCTGCCAAGGATTACAGGCTGCTGACACAGAAGAATCAGTGCATTCCCTTCCTTGAAATCGCAGCCAGGGAACTTGCCCTTGAGACGGAGGACTTCATCCAGAAGTATGCATATATCCGCAGAGGCTCTAAGAATAACTCGGATGTGATGATTACGAAGATTGACCTTGCCGCAGTGAAGGCAATATACGAGGAGCTTGGCGTCATCAGACGCGCGGGCACATGGCAGTCCAAGGATGACCTCATCAAGAACGTATTGGGAATTGGAATCTGCGGCGAGAGAAGCGAGGCAGGTAAACTCCACATAACAGATATAGGCGGAGCGCTCACCGTGATGCGCGAGAACATCTATATCGCAGGACTCTCTGCGACCAAGTTCCCAGGCTCTCCCACAGAGGACTACCTGCTGCTGGATGCAGACATAAAGCTCTTTGGGGCAGAGGCTGAGTACATGACCTCGGAGGGAAAAATTAAGGGAAAGCGCGAGCGGCTGATGAGCCTTGCGAAGCTGGCGTCAGAACTTCACAGCCATATTTTTGTCTCATATCCAGGACTTAATGTGTCAGAACTCAAGAAGGACAACGCATCGTCCATGCTGTTTGAACTGTGTAGGGCCGAGGCCGGAAGCAGCATCACCGTGCAGGAGCTTGAGGCACGCGTGGAAAAAATAGATTACTTTACTCCTGCGATATCCGCCACAAGGGAAATCGGCAGGGCCTACAATGCTGGCGGAAAAATCAGGCGAGAAAGGGCCAAAGAGCCTGAGAAGATAAGCATCAGTGTAAGTCTTGACAGGGAGTGGTCGCCCTCTGCAATCAGCCTGTTCATCAAGGACAGACCGGAGTTTCTGCTGAAGTACATGCTGGGCCTTTCAAAGACTGACCCGACGGATCCCTTCACGGTAATCTCGCCGATTGCTGCGGGAAATATCGCGCATCGCCTTATGGAGAAGCTCGCCAATTCGGGCATGGGAAAGGACGAATTCCTGAGGATGTCTGAGGAATACTTTGACAGGTATTTGAAAGAAAATCCGCCGCTCGTTACTGTAAATGTATCGCCTGCAAGGGATGACTTCATGGAGCTTATGGAGAATGCCTTTGACGGGGACAAGGGCCGCGAGGTCGTGATGGCAGAGGAAGAGATTCACTGCACTCATCCGTCGGGAGTTAAGCTGTACGGATATCCCGACCGCGTGGAGAAGCTTGAGGATGGAAGTTTCCTGATTGTCGATTACAAGACAGGAAGGAAGATGGACCACATCGAGGACGATATTATGACCTGCGTGCAGGTGGTCATCTATGCGTACATGCTCGAGCAGCAGGGATACAACGTGTCAGGCGGAGAATTCAGATATGTCCGCCTGGGAGAAGTGATACCCTGCAGATATGATGATGAAATGAAGGCGGCCTTAACAACTGTTCTTGAGCAGTTTAAGGAAGACATTGAGAACTTCAGTTTCGGATTTGGTGAAACTGAGGATGAAGAATAGGAAGGAGGAAGACTGGTATGGCTAAGATTAATTTTATTTCCAGCGCATTTACTGGCACGCGGGTTGTGGTCAATGCAAATCCGGAACGTGATGCCGAGGAAGAAAGAATCAGCGTTGAGGCGGATTCAGTGTCCAGAATCAGGATTGTCTCCGAGACCGATAAGAATTTCTTCGTGGAGGCAGGTGCAGGTTCTGGCAAGACTACCATGCTCGTCAGCAGGATGGTGGCGATGGTTGAGTCGGGCATTGACATCAGCAAGATATGCGCAATCACGTTTACCAAGGCGGCAGCGGGCGAATTTTATGACCGCTTCCAGAAGGTGCTCATTGAGAGAAGCAACCCTGACTATGTGTGGGTGGACAAGGGCTACGCAGGTCAGCTCGGCGCTCCTACAGAGGAGACAAGGGCGAGATGCGCAGAGGCCCTTCAGAATATTGACCTGTGCTTCATGGGAACGATTGACTCCTTCTGCGGAATGGTGCTGTCAGAGCACCCGTCAGATGCGGGCATTCCCTCTGATGCAGTGCTGATGACAGAAAACGATGCCAAGGCATTATATAAGCAGATATATGTTCAGATAAGTGAGGGAAAGCACGGCACACACCTTCAGGACCTGGCGAGGATTTTCAGAATGGTATTCTGGAATGCCGAGGAGGTATTCACTGCCGGCGAGGCCCTGCTGATGAATAACAGGAATGTCAATTTCAACTTTACGCCTGGAGCGGTAATTGACATCGATACTGAGTTTGCCGCGGAGAGAGCGGAGATTATCAGGGCGGTAACCTGTCTTCAGGACCACCGCGAGCTTGCTTATACCGGGAATGACGCGAGCCGGAAGGCATGGACTGCGATTGATGATAATGCTTATGCGCTCAGATCGAGGTGGAGCAGTAATTTTTCCAACGTCGTCTATGCTCTTAGAAGCATGGCAGGAATCAGGGCTCTTCCAGAGGGACTTAGGAACTACAGCGCTTCACTCGCGGACGTGTTTGAGCCCGGCGGAAAGAAGGGAACCTGGATTGAGTTTAAGCCTGGAAAGGCTGGCGGCGTGCTCGACAAGCTCTGCCGGATGCAGTACCAGCTTTCGATGACCTTCCTGAAGGAGAGTGTGCCTGTCATTGAAAAAATAATGAAGGAGAAGGGTGCAATGACCTTCTTTGACTATCTCTTCTATCTGCGCAACATGCTGAAGGCAGATGCAGAGGCGTCAGGCAGGCTCATCCATTACATCTACGACAGACACAGCTATTTCCTGATTGACGAGTTCCAGGATACCAACCCCATGCAGGCGGAGGTATTCTTCTATCTTGCTGCGCAGAATCCGCAGCCACAGTGGAGTGCCTGCATTCCCAAGCCGGGCTCGCTCTTTATCGTGGGCGATCCCAAGCAGTCCATCTACAGGTTCCGAAGCGCGGATGTGACTTCGTTCCTCAAGGTAAAGGGGTTGTTTGAAAATGGAGCAGGTGAGATTCTGCAGCTGTCGAGGAACTTCAGGTCCACCAAAAAGCTATGTGAGTACTTCAACTCAGTATTCTCGACGATGCTGCCGACGCAGACTGAGGTCCAGAGCAGGTTCGAGAGGATTCCGCTTCCAGAAATAGAGAGCGATGAATTCCAGGGCATCTACTCCTACAATGCCTACTCGGGAATGGCACTGGAAAACCATCCCGGCGAGTCGGACCCTGAGCAGATCAGGAAAATAGTAGAGTCAATTGTCGGCAGGCCTGACATCAAGGTATCAAGGGATGGCGAGGAACCACACCCGGTCAGATACAGCGACATCATGATAATCACCTACGGTAAGGCAAAAATCGGGCCTATCATGGAGGAACTTGAGTCTGCGGACATTCCAATGCATGTGGAGGGTATGGTGCCCTTTGACCGCAACGAGGCGCTATCTGCGATAGCAGTCATCTACAGAGCCGTCGCCAACCCCGACGACCAGAGGGCACTATACATTGCCCTCAAGGATGTGTTCATCTGCCTCAGCGA
>DCHL01000184.1 GCA_002317595.1 Lachnospiraceae bacterium UBA1753
GAGGAGACAAAGGGTAAGTTCCCTGTATGGCTCGCACCTCTCCAGGTTAAGGTACTTCCTGTAAGTGAGAAGACTTTTGACTATGCAAGGAAGGCCTTCGAAGCTATCGCTGATGCGGGTATTCGTACAGCCTTTGATGACAGAAACGAGAAGATCGGCTACAAGATCCGTGAGGCACAGCAGGTTGACCGTGCTCCTTACATGCTTGTAATCGGAGCTAAGGAGGCTGAAGAGGGTACAATCAGCGTAAGAAGCCGTGATACAGGAGAGACAGAGGTTATGTCTCTTGAGGCATTTATCGCTAAGGTCACAGAGGAAATTGAGACAAAGGCTCACTGAGATTAATCACAGGGGCAAGGAACAATAATCAATTACAACTATTCGGGGGAAAAGTATGTTAGAGAAATTTTTTCATCTAAAGGAAAACAAGACTGACGTAAGGACAGAGGTGGTTGCGGGCGTGACCACATTCATGACAATGGCTTATATTCTGGCGGTCAATCCGTCAATCCTGTCTGCTTCGGGCATGGATACAAATGCCATTCTCATTGCAACTGCAATAGCATCTTTTATTGGATGTCTTGCGATGGCCCTGCTGGCAAACTATCCGTTTGCACTGGCTCCAGGACTTGGACTTAATGCCTACTTTGCTTACACTGTGTGTGGTGTTATGGGTTACACCTGGCAGTTTGCGTTGTTTGCAGTATTTGTTGAGGGTGTGATTTTCGTAATCCTCTCACTCACCAATGTAAGAGAGGCACTGTTCAATGCCATTCCCATGACCCTGAAGAAGGGTATTTCGGTAGGTATCGGATTATTCATCGCATTTATCGGTCTTCAGAATGGACACGTTGTAGTTGACGGAGCAACACTTGTTACAATCGTTAATTTCAGGAGTGAGTTCCATACAGTTGGTATCTGTGCACTGCTTGCGATTATCGGTACGATAATCACGGCGCTCCTCAGCGTTAAGAAGGTGAGAGGTTCAATCCTCATCGGAATCATTGCGACTTGGCTGCTTGGTATTATCTGCCAGCTCACAGGTCTCTATCAGGTTACCCCTGACGCAGGCTTCTACTCACTTATTCCTTCATATGCAAGCTTTGATATCAGAGCACTCGGCCTGACCTTCGGTCAGTGCTTTAACCTTGCAGGCAACAACTTCAACATTGTTGATTTCATCGTCATCATGTTTGCGTTCCTTTTCGTGGATCTTTTCGATACACTTGGAACCCTCATCGGTGTTGCCAACAAGGCTGGAATGCTTGACAAGGATGGTAAACTTGAGAGAATCAAGCCCGCACTGCTTGCTGATGCAGTTGCCACATGTGCAGGTGCAGTTCTTGGTACTTCAACAACCACAACCTTTGTGGAGAGTTCAGCCGGAGTGGCTGAGGGCGGAAGAACAGGACTTGCATCAGTTGTCACAGGTTTCCTTTTCCTGATTTCAATCGTGCTTGCACCTATTTTCACAACGATTCCCGGATTTGCTACTGCACCAGCACTTATCTATGTTGGTTTCCTGATGGTGGAGGCAGTAGTGGATATCGATTTCAAGGATGCTGTGGAGGCAGTTCCCGCATACCTTGCAATCATCTTCATGCCACTTACCTACAGCATCTCTGACGGTATTGCAGTTGGAGTTGTATCTTACACAGTGATCAACGTGATTGCAGGAAGACGCAAGGAAATCTCGCCGGTAATGTACGTACTGACAGTTCTCTTTGTTCTTAAGTACTGCCTGCTTTAGTCGGATTTTTTCGCCCCGCTCCTTGTGTAACTGCGAGAAGCGGGGCTTTGTTATGTGTGGAAAAATATGAAATTAACATTGCTTGGAACAGGTAACGCGATAGTAACAAAGTGCTACAATACCTGTTTTGTTCTTGAAAATGAAAATGGAAAGTTTCTTGTGGATGGCGGCGGTGGAATCGGACTGCTTAGGCAGCTTGAGGATGCCGGGATCGACTGGAAGGAACTGAAGACCGTGTTTGTCACCCACAGACACCTCGACCACATAATGGGAATCATCTGGCTTGTCAGGATGATTGGCCAGCACATGGACCAGGGAGAGTACGAGGGTGACGCCTACATCTATGGTCACAGGGAAGTAATTGAGCTGGTCATAGAGATATCACGGATGCTCATTGCGCAGAAGGCCGCTAAGTTCATCGAAGACAGAATTCACTTTGTGATTCTTGAGGATGGCGACGAGAAGGAGTTCATCGGAAGGCCGATCAGGTTCTTTGACATACAGTCCAATAAGGACCTTCAGTATGGCTTCAGGCTGGAGTACGAGGATGGCAAGTATCTGACCTGCCTTGGCGACGAGAGCTACAATGACTCGGAGGAAAAATATGTGCGGGACGTTGACTGGCTTCTCTGCGAAGCCTTCTGCCTCTATTCTGAGGCCGATATATACAGGCCCTATGAGAAGTTCCATTCAACCGTGAAGGATTCCTGCGAGATGGCTCAGCGCCTAAATGTCAGGAACCTCGTGCTGTACCACACGGTAGATAAGGATATTGATACCCGCAAGGTGAGGTATGCTGCTGAGGGAGGCAGGTATTACAGCGGTCACCTTGAGATACCCCTTGACCTGGAAGTGATAGAACTGCGAAGCAATTATTGAGTTTTGAATCAGAGAAATGGTGTACTGATATGAAGCTGATATTAATAAGACATGGGGACCCCGATTACGAGCTTGATTCCCTCACGGAGAAGGGCTTCAAGGAGGCAGAGCTCCTGTCACAGAGAATAACAAAGCTTAAGGTGGATGAATTCTACGTGTCACCCCTTGGAAGGGCGAAGGATACAGCGAAACCGACTCTTGAAAAAATGGGAAGGGAAGCAACTGTTCTTCCTTGGACACAGGAGTTCACGGGCTGGTGTATAAGACCTGATGTCAATAGAAAAATAATATGCTGGGACTGGCTTCCGGCAGACTGGACATCGGAACCGCTTTTCTACGATAAGGACAGATGGTTTGATGCGAAGGCCTTTGAGGGAACCAACGTAAAGGAAGAATATCTATATGTGACAGGGCAGTTCAAGGAATTTCTAGGGGATCACGGATATGAGTGGAACGGGAAGTACTTTGATGTAAAGAAGGCAAATAGTGACACTGTGGTTATTTTTTGCCACTATGGAATTACCATCGTGATGCTGAGCATGCTGCTTGGAATATCGCCGATGCTCATGTGGCACGGGTTTGTGTCAGCGCCGACCGGTGTGACGACGCTCACAACGGAGGAGAGAAGCGAAGGGAGAGCGTACTTCAGGATGAGTTCCTATGGGGACATCTCGCATCTCTACGCTGGAGATGAGGAGCCTGCCTTTGCGGCGAGGTTCTGTGAGAAATTCACGGATGATACGCGGCATGTGTAAAATGCGCGAGTGTTGACACTTTCGGTTGATTTATAGGGCATAAATTGGTATTGTCTTATAGGTGCCCAAATACGGGAAGATAGAAATTAAGAGAAAAGGTATAATAGGAGAAAAGGTGGACGATGAAAAAAGTGCAGGCACTTTTTCTTATACTTAAAATTGTTTCGCTGTGCTTCACAATTTTAAGTTCCACCTTTTCTCTGAAAAAGCGCAGAGAAAAGGTGGAGTGTAATGGCTGATTTAGTCAAGGAAATAGAAAAGAGACGTACGTTTGCGATAATCTCGCATCCAGATGCAGGTAAAACAACACTTACAGAGAAGTTCCTTCTCTATGGAGGAGCAATTAACCTGGCAGGTTCTGTAAAGGGTAAGGCGACCGCAAGGCATGCGGTATCTGACTGGATGGAGATTGAGAAGGAGAGAGGTATTTCGGTTACTTCTTCAGTGCTTCAGTTCAACTATGGCGGATGCTGTGTAAACATCCTGGACACCCCTGGACACCAGGACTTCTCGGAGGATACCTACCGTACACTGATGGCAGCGGATTCAGCCGTAATGGTTATTGATGCTTCAAAGGGTGTGGAGGCACAGACAAGAAAGCTCTTCAAGGTCTGCGGCATGAGAGGAATTCCGATTTTCACCTTCTTCAACAAGATGGATAGAGATGCGAACGATACCTTTGACCTTGTGGATGAGATTGAGAAGGAGCTGGGCATCGCAACCTGCCCCATCAACTGGCCCATTGGCTCAGGAAAGGGCTTCAAGGGAGTGTATGACAGGAACGAGAAGGCTGTGTTCCTGTATTCTGATACAGAAAAGGGAACAAAGGAAGGCCAGGTCGAGCGCATTGAGCTTGCAGACGAGGACGCACTCATTGCGGCCATCGGACAGGATGCTTTCGACAAACTTCAGGAGGAGATTGAGCTTCTCGACGGAGCATCGGCAGAGTTTAACCAGGATGAGGTTGACCACGGTCAGCTCTCTCCAGTATTCTTCGGTTCCGCCCTCACCAACTTCGGTGTGGAGATGTTCCTCAATTACTTTTTACAGATGACATCAAGTCCACTGCCAAGAGTGGCTGAGGGTGAGGTTATCGACCCCATGAAGGAGCCCTTCTCTGCGTTTGTATTCAAGATTCAGGCCAACATGAACAAGGCTCACAGGGACAGAATCGCATTCATGAGAATCTGCTCAGGAAAGTTTGATGCAGGAATGGAAGTGCTTCATGTGCAGGGCGGCAAGCAGATGAGACTGTCGCAGCCCCAGCAGATGATGGCTTCAGACAGACATATAGTTGACGAGGCCTACGCCGGCGACATCATTGGTGTATTCGACCCCGGTATCTTCTCAATCGGTGACACGGTTTGTGCTCCTGGAAAGAAGATTACTTACGAGGGAATCCCTACCTTCGCACCTGAGCATTTCGCGAGAGTGCGTCAGATGGATACCATGAAGAGAAAGCAGTTCGTCAAGGGTATCAACCAGATCGCCCAGGAGGGTGCCATCCAGATATTCCAGGAGATTTCCGCCGGAATGGAGGAGGTTATCGTGGGTGTTGTTGGTGTGCTTCAGTTTGAAGTCCTCGAGTACAGGCTCCAGAACGAGTACAACGTTGAAATCAGACTTGAAAAGCTCCCCTACGAGCACATCAGATGGATTGAGAATCCCACTGAAATCGACATGGACCGCATCATTGGAACCTCTGACATGAAGAAGATTGTGGACCTCAAGGGAAGACCACTGCTCCTCTTTGTAAACAGCTGGTCTGTCGGAATGGTGCTTGACAGAAACGAGAACTTAAAGCTCTCAGACTTTGCTCGAAATTAACGGTGTATGAAACCTTATTTTTTCTGCTTGAAAAAAATATGTCTATTTATATGTGTGTTGCTCCTGTCGGCATCGCTTTCGGGCTGTGCCCAGAAGGAGGAAGTCAGGGAGTTCATGCGCCCTGTGCTTCAGAAGATTGCAGATGTCCTGACGGAGATGATTGATGGCGATGTGTGGGATGAGTCCGTGCCAGAAGGCGAGGAACAGGTGGCAGATTCAAATCATTCTGATGACGGCAGTGACAGTGCTGCTGGCGCAGAAGCTGTAGACGGGGCCGGCAAGGACGAGGGTTCCACTGAACTTGGCGGGGAAATCTCTGACGAGCAGGCCATGATGGCCACAAGGGGAATGATAAGGTATTCCTATGCGCAGCTGTCCGATTCTGACAGGACGCTGTATCGCGATATCTATACAATTCTAATAAATCATGCCGAGGACGTGCTGATCAATTCGCTGGATGCGGACCAGGTGGACAGGGTGTTCCAGCTGGTCATGAACGACCATCCTGAGATTTTTTACGTCAACGGCTACTCTATGAACAAGTACACTCTGAACGGTGTGCCAACTTCACTTGAATTCACAGGTACCTATACCAAGACAAAGGATGAGGCCGATGAGGCCTGGCCGACCATCAACACCTACGAGGCCAAGTGCTTTGCCGGAATGCCTGAGAATGCCGACGATTACGGTAAGGTGAAATACGTCTACGAATATCTCATTGAAAATACGGATTATAATCTGGACGCTGAGGATAACCAGAACATACTCAGCGTGTTTGCCACGGGGGAGAGTGTGTGCCAGGGCTATGCCAAGGCAACACAGTACCTGCTGAATGAATTGGGAATCCCCTGCCTCATCCTGACGGGCGTTGTTAAGGGCGGAGAACCCCACGCCTGGAACATGGCATATGTGGACGGGCAGTGGACCTACATCGACACCACCTGGGGCGATGCCTCCTACAGAAATGTCGACACAGGTGCGACCTGGAATGAGATTACCTACGACTACCTGTGCGTGGGAGAGGATGACCTCATGGGTACCCACCACGCGGACAACCTGATTGAGATGCCAGCGGCAGTGCGGATAAAATAAGCGTGAAAAGCAGGATATTCCACCCACAGAAGCCAGCGAAGCGAGTGAGCATCTATAACAAACTTACACATGGGTGTAAATAGATCGCCACAGTGGCGATATTCCACCCAACTTTCTCGGCTCAAATTAGTAGTTTCTGCAGAATGGGTGTAAAAGGACGTAGTCTAAGAAACTTTTACACCCTTCGGGCTCGGAGGAATGGTGTAATATGTCGCAGAACTGGCCGCTGTTACACCCATTCTCAATGGGCATCTTTGTGGAAACCTGAGGGAAGGGTGTAACCTGTCAGAAACTTCCCAATATTCCACCACAGGCAAGATAAGTTTCTTATGGCTAACGGTGTAATGCTGCTGAAAAAGCAGGATATTCCACCCAATATTAAAAACTGCATCTTAAGACACGGTGTAAAATCAGGAAAAGAGACAGATATTCCACCCACGGGAGCCAATTTGGTGAGTTAAGCACACAAGCAACCCTAAGCTGCAGCTCAAATAAGCACATAGATGGGGGTAAAGCGCTCTGCTATAAGTATCATTTCCACACCATAGCGCCTCATCTGGGGAATAAGTGTGAAAAAAATTGAATAAATTTTATGCATAATCGGGTGAATATACATTTTGTATATTCACCCGTTTTGTGTTATTATTCAACTTAACTATGTGTATTATTAAGTTTCTTTGGAAAGGTATGAGAACATGATTTCAAGAGATAACGATTCAAAGCTAGTGACACTGGGCGAGAACAGCCAGGGTCTGGTGAAGATTGCTGATGAAGTTGTAGCTGTTATCGCAGGCTATGCTGCAACAGAGGTTGAGGGTGTTGCTGCCATGGCGGGCAATGTAACAAGTGCACTTATGAGCAAGGTTGGAATGAAGACTCTGTCCAAGGGAGTTCGCGTATTCATGGAAGAGGGACTCGTGAGAGCAGATCTCGCAATCCTTGTTGACTACGGATACTCAATCCCTGCAGTCAGCGCCAAGGTACAGGACAAGGTTAAGACAGCAATTGAGAATATGACAGGACTTTCAGTGACTGATGTCAATATCAGAATCGCTGGAGTTAATATGGAGAAGAACGGGGACACCGAGATATGACAAGGCATGAATTGAGAGAACATATTTTTCTGCTGGTTTTCAGAAGTGCATTTCATGATTATGATGAGATGCCTGAGCAGGTGAGATTATACCTTGAGAACCTCGAGGAGCCTGCAGAGGATGACGAAGCGCAGTACATCCTTGACAAGAGCAGTGCAGTGTTTGCGCGCCTTGAAGAGCTCGATAAGAAGATTAACGAGAAGGCTGAGAACTGGACCACAGAGAGAATGGGTAAGGTGGAGCTTTCTGCCATCAGACTTGCACTTTACGAAATCCTTTTTGATGAGGATGTTCCTACAGGAGTTGCAATCGACGAGGCTATTGAGATTGCAAAGAGCTATGGACAGGACAATTCAGGATCGTTTGTGAATGGAGTCCTCGCAAAGCTTGTTAAAGAGTAGTAATGGCCTGTGAGCCTTGAATCTGATTCCGAGGGAAAAACTGATGAATTTTAAGGAGGAGCTTGCGGGGCGAGTGGAAGAGGCCCAGCAGGTTATTTCAAAATATATGCCTGAGAGCACGGGATACCAGAAGGTTGTCATTGACGCCATGCACGATTCCGTGGAAGCAGGCGGTAAGCGACTGCGTCCCGTAATTCTGGGGGCCACATACCGTATGTTTGGTGGAGAGGGTGAACTTGCAGAGCCCTTTATGGCGGCGCTTGAGATGATTCACACCTACTCACTGGTGCATGACGACCTGCCAGCAATGGATAATGATACCTTAAGGCGCGGCAAGCCCACGACCTGGGTTAGCTACGGTGAGGGAATGGCGGTGCTTGCAGGCGATGCACTGCTTAACTATGCGTATGAGACTGCAGCGGCGGCCTTTGATATGGCCCGTGACGGCGAGGAGATGAAGCGGGTGGTTAAGGCCCTTCAGATACTTGCCAGAAAGGCGGGAATATACGGAATGGTCGGTGGTCAGACCGCAGACGTGGAGAGCGAGAAGAACAACGTCCCGATAGACGCTGAAAGACTGATTTTTATCCACAGACTTAAGACCGGCGCCCTTCTTGAGAGTGCCTTCATGGTTGGGGCTGCCCTGGCTGGCGCGAGTGATGAAGAACTTGCGACACTGTCGGAGGTTGCACTTAAGACCGGTGTTGCGTTCCAGATTCAGGACGACATTCTTGACGTTGTGGGAGACGAAGCGCTCCTGGGGAAAAATATCGGTTCCGACGAGGAGAGCGGCAAGGAGACCTATGTGACAATCTACGGAATGGATAAGGCGAGGGCTGATGTTGCCCTCCTATCCGAGCAGGCAGCCACGCTCATCGCATCCTTTGGGCGCGAGTGCGAGTTTCTGACAATGCTCATCAAATCTTTGGTAGAAAGAGCCTTCTAAAGAGGGCCCAGGGAAGAAGAAATGTTACTTGACAATATTAAGAAACCTAATGATATAAAGCGCATGGATCCTACGCTTCACAAGGACCTTGCTCAGGAGATAAGGGATTTCCTTATTGAAAAAATAAGTGAGACAGGTGGTCATCTGGGCTCTAATCTCGGTGCCGTTGAACTAACTATGGCACTTCACCTGAGTCTCAATCTTCCTGAAGACAAGATTGTGTGGGATGTAGGACATCAGAGCTATACCCACAAGCTTCTCACAGGAAGGCGCGAGGGCTTTGACACTCTGCGCAAGTTCGGCGGAATGGCTGGCTTTCCCAAGAGGAAGGAATCGGCGTGTGATGCCTTTGACACCGGACACAGCTCTACATCAGTTTCGGCTGGGCTTGGACTTGCCAAGGCCAGGGATATCCTTAACGGCAAGAACACGATTGTCTCTGTCATCGGAGACGGTGCACTGACTGGCGGAATGGCTTTCGAGGCACTCAATAACGCCGCGAGACTCAAGTCCAATTTTATCATCGTGCTTAACGACAACAATATGTCCATCTCCGAGAACGTGGGAGGTGTGTCGAAGTATCTTCAGTCAATTCGTACTGCGGACAACTATATAGATTTCAAGAAGTCGATGGAGAAGACCCTGCTCAAGATGCCCAAGGGCGGCAACATCGTCGATATGCTGAAAAAATATAAGAGCTCATTCAAACAGATCTTTGTGCCTGGAATGCTCTTTGAAAATATGGGAATCACCTACCTTGGACCTGTTGACGGCCACGATATTGAGGCTATGACCAGGATGTTCAAGGAGGCGAAGAAGATTGACCATGCTGTGATGGTGCATGTCATCACCCAGAAGGGAAGAGGCTTTGAGCCTGCCATCCGTCATCCTGCAAGGTTCCACGGAACAGACCCCTTCGACATCAGTACAGGACTTCCGAAGAAGCCCAGGACCAAGTCAAACTACACGGATGTGTTTGCCACTGTCATGAACAAGCTTGCGGCAAGGGATGACAAGATTGTGGCGATTACAGCGGCGATGCCCGACGGAACAGGACTTAAGCGCTTCAGGAATATTTATCCGGACAGATTTTTTGACGTAGGTATTGCTGAGGAGCACGCAGTGACCTTCGCGGCAGGTATGGCAGCGGGCGGACTGAAGCCTGTGGTTGCGATTTACTCATCCTTCCTGCAGCGTGCTTACGACCAGATAATCCATGATGTATGTATACAGGACCTGCCTGTGATTTTTGCCATAGACAGGGCTGGTATCGTCGGTTCGGACGGCGAGACCCACCAGGGTATTTTCGACCTGTCCTTCCTGTCATCGGTACCGAACATGCACGTTATGGCGCCGAAGAACAAGTGGGAGCTTTCGGACATGATGAAGTTCGCTGCCGAGTTCGGGCACCCCATTGCAATCAGGTACCCCAGAGGTCTTGCTTATGATGGACTCAAGGATTACAGGCAGCCCATCGAGCTTGGAAAGAGCGAGTGTATCTACGAGGAGTCGCAGATTGCGCTGTTTGCTCTTGGAAGCATGGTTAAGACCGCGGAAGAGGTAAGGGAAGCGCTCAAGGAGAAGGGCTTTAACTGCTCGCTTTACAATGCGCGCTTTGCCAAGCCTATTGATGAGGAAAAAATAAAAGAGATTGCAAGAAAGCACTCTCTTGTGGTGACACTTGAGGAGAATGTCTACTCTGGCGGTCTTGGCGAGCAGGCGAGGGCGGTGCTTGACGGAGCGGACGCTCCCGCAAGCCTCATGACAGTTACCCTTCCAGACGCTTATGTCGAGCATGGAAATGTCGAGCTTCTCAAGAAGGAAGTTGGCATTGACACAGAGACGATAGTGAACAGAATTCTTGAATACATGGAAGACTAGATAATGAAGGAAAGACTTGATGTGCTCCTCGTGAAGAGGGCGATAGCAGAATCGAGAGAGAAGGCCAAGGCCATGATTATGGCTGGTCAGGTGTACGTGAAGGGCCAGAAGGAGGACAAGGCGGGAACCATGTTTGATGAGTCCTGCGAGATTGAGGTCCGGGGCAATACACTGAAGTACGTAAGCCGTGGTGGTCTCAAGCTTGAGAAGGCTCTTGAGAGCTTCCCCCTTAAGCTGTCTGAGGCAGTGTGCATGGACATCGGCTCATCGACAGGTGGCTTTACGGACTGCATGCTTCAGAACGGTGCCAGCCTGGTGTATGCCATCGATGTGGGACACGGCCAGCTTGCCTGGAAACTCAGAAATGATGAGAGGGTTGTGTGTCTTGAGAAGACCAACTTCAGATATGTGACGAATGAGCAGGTGCCGGAGCTTATTGACTTTGCATCCTGTGACGTATCCTTCATATCTCTTAGCAAGATTCTTCCCGTAGCCCATACTCTTCTCAAAATAGGTGGCGAGATGGTGTGCCTTATAAAACCCCAGTTCGAGGCGGGCCGCGAGAAGGTCGGCAAGAAGGGCGTTGTAAGGGACCCCAAGGTGCATGAGGAAGTCATTGAGGCAGTGTTTGGTTATGCTGTTTCAAGCGGGTTTGATATTATCGGATTAACTTTTTCCCCGGTTAAGGGTCCTGAGGGAAATATTGAGTATCTGATGCATCTTAGGAATACTGAGAATAATGCAGCAGAAGAGATTTCTGTGGATATTGCAGCTGTTGAAATGAGAGAAGATATCGTGGCAACTGTCAAGGCGGCTCATGAGGAACTTGATAAATGAACAGTTTCTATATTGTGACAAACAGTAATAAGGATAAGGACAGCCAGGTGACGGACCGGATGGTTTCGTTCCTCAAGAGCCGTGGCAAGACTGTCATTACGGACACAGAGGGCGGCGAGATTCCTGAGCATGTTGACTGCGTGCTGTCGGTGGGCGGCGATGGAACCATGATCCAGGCGGTTAAGTCGCTGATGGACAGGGATGCCGCGTTTGCAGGAGTCAACATGGGGACCGTTGGGTTCCTGCCTGAGATTGAGCCTGATTCCCTGGAGCAGTCGCTGGAGAGAATCGTCGAGGGTGAGTACGAGCTTGAGGAGCGTATGATGCTCTCTGGAAGCATCGGTGACAGGGAGAGCCTGGCACTCAACGACGTTGTACTGTTCAGGACCGGTGACATGCAGATCATTGACTACAAGATATATGTCAATGACAGGTTCCTGACTTCCTTCAGGGCTGACGGCGTGATTGTCTCAACACCGACAGGTTCGACGGGTTACAACCTTTCTGCAGGCGGGCCCATTGTGGAGCCACTCTCGAGGGTAATGGTGGTGACACCCATCTGCAACCATGCACTGACATCAAGGAGCGTGGTTCTCTGTGAGAGCGACAAGGTCAGGATTGATGCACTCTGGCATTCAAAGGATGGCGGCGTTATCGTGTCCTTTGACGGTGAGGAGAACATTCCTCTTTCCTGCGGCGGCAGCGTGAATATTGCAGCTGCTGACAGAAATACAAAGATGATCAGACTTGACAGAGAGAGCTTCTTGACAGCTCTGTCGAGAAAACTGAGATAGATTATTTTTTGACAAAATGCGGATGTGTCCGCAGCGAGGTGTTGCTATGAAGAAAGGCCGACAGGAAGCAATTCTTAAGCTTATTCAGGAAAAAAATATTGGAACGCAGGAAGAACTTGCAGCTTTTCTCAATGAGGCTGGCTTTCAGGTGACTCAGGCAACTGTTTCCCGCGATATAAGAAGGATGGGACTTACCAAGGTCTCCTATGAGGGCGGTCAGAAGTATGTTCCTGCGACCAGGAGCGAAGGACCTGAGAAGGAGAAGTTCACAAGAGTGCTCAGGGATGGATTCGTGTCCATGGACATGGCGCAGAATATCCTTGTCATGAAGACTTCCTCAGGAATGGCTATGGCGGTTGCAGCGGCCCTTGACTCAATGCATTTCTCTGAGCTTGTGGGCTGTATCGCTGGCGACGACACTATTTTCTGCGCTGTCAGGAGTGTGGACGAGACCGTGAGCCTCATGGATAAGATTTCCAATATTGTGAAGTGAAACTTTGTGGATAAATTTTAGAGAATCTTGAATCGAGATATTTTGAGAAAATGAATTTTTCGCCCGGAGAAAGCGGAAAGGACATATATGTTATTACAGTTACATGTTAAAAATCTCGCCCTCATCAAGGAGGCGGAGCTGGATTTCGGGGACGGATTCCACGTCCTAACAGGTGAGACGGGAGCAGGTAAGTCGCTGCTTCTTGGTTCTGTGAATCTGGCTCTCGGAGCCAAGGCATCTGCGGACCTTATCAGGAAAGGTGCTGACTTTGCGCTTGCTGAGCTTATTTTTTCAGTGGACAGCGATGAGGTGAGGGAAGCGCTTGCTGAAATGGAGGTTACGCTTGAGGAGGATGACACACTCATCCTTCAGAGACGGCTCCAGGGGAGCCGCAGCACCTGCCGCATAAACGGCGAGACAGTGCCGGCCACCAGGCTGCGCGAGATTGCTGAATTGATGATTGACATTCATGGTCAGCATGAGCATCAGTCACTACTTAAGAAATCTAATCACAGGCGCGTGCTCGACCAGTTTGCGGGGGAGGAGATGAAGGCTCTTCTTGCAAGGCTTTCTGAGGCCTTTGCAAAATATTCCGCGGACCTTCAGGCACTTGAGAGTGAGGACACGGATGAGCGCAGCCGCGAGCGTGAGATTTCCCTGATAAAATATGAGATTAACGAGATTGAGAGCGCTGCACTTGTTCCCGGCGAGGATGAGTCGCTGGAGGCTGAGTGCCGCAGGATGGCAAACAGTCAGCGCATTATGGAGGCGCTGGGGCAGGCCTCGGGGCTTCTTGGTGCCGGCGGATATGGAAGTGGGGATGGTGCTCAGGACAGGGTTGGAAGAGCCCTCAGGGAGCTTAACTGCGTGGCTGAATACGATGATGGCATAGCGGATATTGCAGCTGCACTTGCAGATATCGAGTCTATGCTTACGGATGCAAATCATGCCCTTGATGGGGCGATGTCCTCCATGAGCTTTGACCAGGAGGAATTTTTCAATGCGCAGAAGCGTCTTGACCTGATTAACACCTTGAAGACAAAGTACGGAAGGACTATCGAGGATATTCTTGCATACATGGACGAGCAGTCCGAGAAGCTTATGAAGTATGAGGACTACGATGTATATCTTGAGAAGCTTCGCAGGTCACTTGATGAATCAGAGAAGGCTGTGAAGTCCCTGTGCGGAGAGGTTTCCACGCTCAGACAGAGCGCGGCTGCTGCATTTTCAAAGAAGATGCAGGAGGCTCTTCAGGGTCTTAATTTCGAGCGCGTGGGCTTTGAAGCCAGGGTGACGGACAGTGGCAGGATTACGAAGGATGGCTCTGATGATGTGGAGTTTGTGATTTCTATGAATCCGGGTGAACCCCTTAAGAGTCTTTCTGAGGTGGCTTCAGGCGGTGAACTTTCGCGTATCATGCTCGCCATCAGGACAGTCGGGGCTGCCGACACCATTGGCACACTTATTTTTGACGAGATAGATGCCGGAATAAGCGGTCGTACTGCTACGCAGGTGGCCAGGAAGCTTTCGCTTCTGTCTAGGGGCAGACAGGTTATCTGTATCACCCATCTGCCGCAGATTGCAGCCTTCGGTGATCACCATTACAGGATTGAAAAGGGATTCACTGAGGATTCCACAACAACCACAATAGAGAAGCTGGAGGATGGCCAGAGGGTGGAAGAACTGACCAGACTTCTTGGGGATACGGCTTCTGCAGTGGACACTGCCAAGGAACTGCTTGGCGCTGCCAGGGATTATAAGGCACAGTAATGCTTAACATCAGCCTTTATGTCAATAATATTATTAAGGCACAGTGAGTATAGAATTACTTGTGAACTAATATTTTTTACTATATAATTATTAATAGTTGTGGGCGTTAGCCTTAACTCTGCTATGGAGGTATTATTCTTATGAAAAATGTGTTGTTTATCGCATCAGAGGGTGTTCCTTTTATCAAGACCGGCGGACTTGCCGATGTAGTCGGATCACTTCCCAAGCTTTTTGACAAGCGCTATTTTGATGTGCGCGTTATCATGCCCAAGTATATGTGCATGAAGCAGGAATACAAGGATATGATGGAGTATGTCACTCATTTCTATCTGGATTTCAATTACGAGAGCAGATATGTTGGGGTTCTGCAGTGCGTATACCAGGGTGTTCAGTTCTATTTCATTGATAATGAGTCATACTTCTGTGGCAATACACCTTACGGAAATATCCGTGATGACATTGAGAAGTTCATCTTCTTCGACAAGGCGGCGCTTTCAGCACTGCCCCTTATCGGATTCAAGCCTGATATCATTCACTGTCACGACTGGCAGACAGGACTTGTTCCCGTATATCTCAAGGACAGCTTCCGTGCTGGTGAGTTCTATAGGGATATCAAGTCAATCATGACTATTCACAATCTCAAGTTCCAGGGAACCTGGGATGTTAAGACTATCCAGACAATCGCAGGTCTTCCTGATTATTATTTCACACCTGATAAGCTTGAGGCTTACAAGGATGCGAACCTCTTAAAGGGCGGTCTTGTATTTGCTGACGCAATTACAACAGTATCAGATACCTATGCTGAGGAGATTAAGACAGAGTTCTACGGCGAGAAGCTCGATGGTCTCATGAGAGCAAGAGCCAATGATCTTCGAGGTATCGTAAATGGTATCGATTACGAGGATTACAACCCTGAGACAGACCAGTTCCTGCCTTTCAAATACAATGCTAAGAATTTCCGCAAGGAGAAGATTAAGAATAAGAGAGCACTCCAGGAGGAGATGGGTCTCGATGTTGATGATAAGAAGTTTATGATTGGTATTGTTTCTCGTCTGACAGACCAGAAGGGATTCGACCTCATCGCTTACATCATGGATGAGCTCTGTCAGGAGGATGTTCAGATTGTTGTTCTCGGAACTGGCGAGGAGCAGTATGAGAATATGTTCCGTCACTTTGACTGGAAGTACAATAACAAGGTTGCTGCCAACATCTACTACAGCGAGGGTCTGAGCCATAAGATCTACGGCGCATGTGATGCATTCCTGATGCCTTCACTCTTTGAGCCCTGTGGCCTCTCTCAGCTCATGTCACTGCGCTACGGTACAGTGCCTATCGTTCGTGAGACTGGCGGACTCAAGGATACTGTTCAGCCCTACAACGAGTACGAGGGAACAGGAACAGGCTTCTCCTTCACCAACTACAACGCTCACGAGATGCTCGCAACAATCCGCTATGCAAAGCGCATCTACAACGAGAGAAAGCGCGAGTGGAACAAGATTATCGACCGTGCTATGGCTGTTGACTTCTCATGGAACACATCCGCAGCCAAGTACCAGGAGATGTACGACTGGCTCATCGGATAGTCAGTGAATCTTGGGGACGGAGTTAGTGGTTCATTTTCTGGAAATAGTAATAAGCCGTCGGGGAGTGCTTGCATTCCTTGGCGGCTTTTCTGATAGTGTAAAAAATATTCAACATGGAAAAAATCGTGCAGAGTATGGAATTATCTAATAAGGAGAACGAATAATGGATTTTATTTCGAAGAAGAAAGAAGCAACTACACAGGAGCAGTCATTAAGGGGTGAGGGTGAGATATCTACAGATATGCACTTGAATGTGAATGCTGAAAAATCACAGTCAAAACATGAAGCTTCAAATGCCTTACAAATGATATTGGCTAGTGAGGAAAGCCTGTCTATTGAAGAGGTTAATACTATCAAAATAGATGCCGAAATGCAGGACGGTATACAAGCAGAAAATACTTCTGATATTACAGAGAAAAAACTAATTAACGAAATCAGAAGCAGTGCTAATTTCGACACCTCTGATATCAACATTATCAGTAAAGCTGAGAAAATTATAAAAGCCAGGGATAAAGCAGCTGAGGTAAAGGCTGTGCTTAAAGATGCTGCTGAGTACAAGAAGAAACGTCGCGAAGAAAAACTTGGTGAGGGTGAAAAACTCTCAGCAACGGTTATGGTGACTAAACTTCCTGCAGGCTTTGAGGCATTCGAAAAAATACATAGAGATTTACTTCAGGATACAGAAGCTTCAAACAAGGAATTTTCTCAACTTAAGAATGCAATGCAGGCACTTTTTAATAAGTTTAATAAGCGGGCCTGTGCGGGAAAAGAGTATGCTTATAGTAAAGAATTCTTTGCTCTTAGAGATGCTACAATAAAATATCTTGATACTCACAAGGGGCATAGATTTTCTAAAAAAGGAAAGAGAAGACAGAGCCTGGCTAGTGACCTAAAAGAAAAACTGGATAATATACTTATTGAAAATAAAACTCTTCTTGAAATGAGAATTGATAGGATCGAGAACTCTAAGGAAGTATATAGTAGAGAAAATGATAAGATTTTGTTGGATGTTGGAAAACTACAGTTGAAGGCTTCGGGTATTGCTACAGAAGATAGGATAAAGAAACTGACCCCTGAAATGGTGAGAATTGGAAGGGTAATTCGTAGAGAGAAACAGTGTTCTGAAATAATAGCAAAAAAATTGGGGAAACCATTTAATCCTGAAACTGGTATGGATGGTCGTTGCCTGATTCATGGTGCCGAGAAACTCTTTAATTTTAATAGTGATGGTACTCCGGCTTCGGAAGAAGATGCCAGATTAATGGATAAGAATATTGCATTTGCTGAAGCTTTTTTGGATGAGGATAAGACTAAGAGACATAAATATCTGGATGAAATTATTGGAAAACTGTTAAGCATTCCAATTGAGTCTGATTATTTCAGGCCAGAAAAGGTTCAGAAGGCCTATGGCAAATATAGAGAAATGTCTTTGTTGATGATTAATTATCAGAATATCTTCGAAGCTGACACCTACAATATGGAGTATTTACAACATCAGCCAGAATGTGTTCAAAAGAAGCTAGCTTCCCTGGCAGATGTTAATGCCGCATTTACCTATATGATTGGTGAAATGGCGGAACAAAATGGAGTCAAAGTATCTGATGGAACCTATAAGTTTGGTGAGGCGTACAATTCACAGCGAATAGAAAAAATGGATGAATTTGATGTCATTCTTGCGGATCAGAATAATACTCTATATGTTGATCAGTCATCAACTCAGCATTTGTACGATGAATATGTCAAAAAAGCCATGAAGGGAAAGAACATGGTTGAATGTGAGGCTGTTAGAGAGCAGATTTGCAAGGCAAAGATTGATGAAGACCAAAAAGAAGAGATTTTGAATCAGTTTAACGATAATGTATTTCAGGATAAATATTATTGCTTGGATAATTCTCCTGTTTCATTACTTTGCGGGGTTCATAACTATTACTATCAGTATATTGAAGAAAGAAAAAACATAGTTCAAACTGCTGGGCTTGAAAAAGAGAGACACATGATTTTTGATTCAATCTGTGCCCATATGTCTGTGGAAAGTGAACGTGAAGAGTACGAAAGTAAACTGAAGGAATTCTATTTGTGGAATTATTCTTCTGAAAGTGCCTTCATCAAGGATGAAAAAATTTTAAAAGCGGCTATGACTTTAGCGGTTAGACGTGCTGCACAGGCTAAACTGTTCAACAATTATGCCAGAAAAGAAGAGATTGATTTGACGGACGGG
This sequence comes from Lachnospiraceae bacterium UBA1753, assembly GCA_002317595.1. Taxonomy (GTDB): domain Bacteria; phylum Bacillota; class Clostridia; order Lachnospirales; family Lachnospiraceae; genus UBA1753. The sequence goes on from DCHL01000184.1 coordinate 18,321, forward strand.
GATGTGGAAAGGCTGATTATCGGTGTCCTTAAACCTGTGCTTTTTGATGCTAACGGTAATCCGGCAAACGAAGTAGCTAAACAGAATAATGCATGGAATAACAAATATCTGAATGCATATGCGGATCAAAATATGGATGCAATGCAGGAGTGTATAAAAGATATTCTTGATAAAATCAAGGAATTCCCTGTGGAAAGAACGCTTGATAATGAGTATATGATTGAACATATGGATATGGTTGGAGAGTTTAATTCATTGATTCTAAGATATAGTAATCTTAAGGGGAAATTCCCTCAGATATTTGATGAGATTAAAACAAAAGACACTAAGGAATATGATAAGATTGATTCCCTTGTTACTTTTTTGACTGCCTGGTCTTCTAAGTTTGGGTTTGAAATAGCTGAAGATTGTGGTCTTTCAGTGGACACAAATAATGGACTTCGTAAATCATCTTATGTTCAAGCAGATCAGGAAGACTCTGCTAGATTTCGAACATTTTACAATGATTCCTTGTTTGATATGGCGGAATCTATTGGAATAAAGGTTCCTGGACTTGTAAGAATTGAGGAGAAGAAAAATGACAATTAAGTTAATAGACCTTGGTGATGGTGTTCATATTAGATATGGAGCATTTGACGCAGATTCCTTAATTGGTTTTGTGGATTATAAAGTTTCAGAGGTAACTCCCAGAGACCTCAATATGGTTAATATGTATGTAATGAAAAATTATAGAAAACAGGGTGTTGCAACTGAACTAATAAATTACTCTCAGATACAGTTTAAAAAGCTTGGCTTTAGAATTATCTATGGGACTATTATAGATGGTTTAGATCGAATTGATGATGTATATTCGATATTTATACACCGAAAATTTCTTCCTGTTGCACTTGATGGTCACGTTTTAGGATATTTCCTGCAGGATTTAAATAACGTCGATCTGTCCAGGAACATAGAAGCCTATGAGGTCTTTTACAATAAGGTGTATTCCTACGAAGAATTATCTTCAGAGCAGAAGCGTAAAATGCTGGTTAAGGCTGAAAAATGCGGACTTAACCTTAATATGAAAAGAATGCCTAATGAAACCTGTAGTTTCTATATTGAAAACAATGAAGTAAAGGCTACTTGGTTAGGTAAGAGGTTGTCTGAAAAAGTGATAATGATTGAGGATGCGGCCTTTTTGGATGGCACATATAAAGCAAAGGGAATAGTTGGATTATTGTACTCAGCTTTATTGTACATAAAAGAAAGGTGTCCTGACGATACGCTGGTTCTTATCAGACTTAGTAATAATGATTTTTATAAAGGTATGTTAGAAACTCTGGGAGAGCCTGAATATGATCTTGCAATGCAACAGTATGCGTGTGTATTGGATGTGGTCTGATCGTTCATTATATTGAAATGAAAGAGCTTTTTGTGTTAAAATTAGTAGAATTATACAGAACAGTGGAAGCAGATGGATTCGATATCAACTTTTAAACCAGAAAAGAGTGTTAGCGCTAAGATAGTACATGATAGATATGTGGAGGAGACAGCATGGAAACAAATATTAAAATCCATTTAAAGAAGATAATTGCTTTGGTTTTATCAGTGTCAATGGTATTTGGGATAGATAATGGATATTGCCTCAATTCAGTGTATGCGGATAGCCTTCAGCCAGAAACAGTAGAAGTAACTGAGGCGCTAATGGGAGATGAAGCTACTGAAACTGAAGAGGAGATTTTAGAGGAGGAAGCTGCTTTAGAAGAAAGTGATACTGAACTTATTGAAGAAGCTGCAGTAGAAACAGAGGATATTACAAATGAAACAGATGCCTTGCTTGCGGAGGGTATGGTTCGTTTTGAGGATCCTAGATTCTATTTGTATTTTCATAATAAATATTTTTTTAGCTACGAAGGAGATTCAGAGCTTACTGCAGCAATTCGTGGCTTAAAAAAATTAAATAGCGAAGGGAATTTTGATGAAAGTACTAGTGGATATATTGATAGTACTCAGCTTGCAAAAATAACAGAGCTTGAGTTTGTGTATGATAAAGAATATATGGAAGCCTATGCTTCTTCAAGTCCTTATTCGAAATGGGATGACTATTATCAAATTGATTTTTCAGAATTGAATAAATTTCCAAATCTTAGAAAGGTTACGATTTATGATACCTATCTTTGTAAGTCTGTGGATTTGAATAGTAAGAATAATGCAACAACTATAGACTTACCAGACAGCATGCAGACAGTTTTGCTTTATAACTGCAAATTTTATAGTTATGCTGATCAGTCATATCAAATAAACTGGTGCAAACCAGACTTTTCAAATTGTGTAAATCTAAATTACCTTGAGATTGTAAATTGTGAATTTAAAGAAGCAGCCGAATGTAAGGAAATTAAGGGACTTAATGTAAGATATAGTCTTGATGATACAAGCCGTCCAGAGGATAGCCCGTTAAAAAATCTTAATAAAATCAAAATTGATAATACTAATATAGAGAGACTTTGTTTAGCAAAAGAGGGGGTATTATCAGAAGGACTTTTACTTAGTGCTAATAATTGTACTAATCTGGAACTGTTTTCAAGTGGTGGTTATAAGCTTATTTCAGGTATAGGAACAAAGGGCTATGAAAACGCACCGTGCTTTAAGGCCTGTAAATACCTTGAAATTGCAGAAGTTTTAGGTCTTTGTAATGGTAATAATCAGGGCATTGATTTTTCTGAATGCGAAAGATTAAAAAATCTGTCACTTAATTATTATTTCACTGATGCAAGCTATACCTATAAAATTAAAGCAACAGGAAATGAAGTAACTAAAGCTAATTATCCAGATGCAAGCTTTAGCGTTTCGTATGCGAGTCCTGACACTGCAAAGGGAAAGTTTGATTTGGAGGCTTTTAACTGCTATTTAACAGATGCCGCAAAGAGTGATGAGTATAAATCTTACTTTGTGCAAAAAGAGTATACAGGTAAAAAAGCAGCTTTAATTGTCTTTGCTCAGGATGTAGTGAAATATGAGAAGGATTCCAAAATAAGAAGTTATGATGATAGACCTATTGTTCTAAATAGAAATCAGACGATTGGAGATAACAGGCCTTACTTCTATGCTGCGAATGGTACTTTGCTGCAGGGAATCAAATATACTATTACCACAGAGATTTTGGAAAAACCTTCAGAAGCAACCGAAGGTTATAAGGTAATATCCGTTGATGAGTCTTCAGAAGGAAAAACCGTTAAAGCAGAGAATCCTGGAAAGGCTAAGCTGACAGTTTCTGTTGCAAGCGAATATGGTGGCATAAGTGCTAGTCAGATAATTTATGTATATAACGTCGTGAAAAGCGTTAAGTTTGAAGAGTCTGCAAATACTCCTTCAGTATTATATGAAAATCAGAAGAATGATATCTATCTTGATATTAATACGGAGTATCCGTCTTTAAATTGTAAGGCGGAATATTTTCGTGACAATTATCTCTTTGAAAGCAGCAAGGATGGAGGAAAAAATTGGAGTGATAAGCAATGTACGCCGTCGGGGCTGCAGGTTTATAAATCTGATGCAAAAATTCAGTATTCTAATGAAAAAATAAGAGTTCCAATAACCCTAGATACAATAAATGAGTTGGAAATTTCAGACTATTCTCTTAAGGTGTCAATGTGTGGGATTACATCGCCAAACATCTTTTCAGCTAAGACCTTTGGTGTCGAGGGCGGTGGTAAAATGATGTATTATTCTTCAAATTCTACAGGTGACAAGTATATTGCAGAAGAAGGAACACTTAAGCTGCCTGATTCCAGCTTATATAAGCCGGATACTTTAAGGATATCGCTAAGAAATCCAGAGGTTTATTCTAAATTCGTCAAGCATGAACAGAAGGAATCCGCCCCCAATGAGTATAGGATTTATTTCCATGGCAATGGCGATAAGAATGAGCAAAGAAATATAGCCTATGGTCTGGGGAGCCAAAATAAACCTAAGTACATTTTAGATATACAATTAGAGGATAAGAATGGTAATGTGCATAATTACACCAGAACCTATGATTTGTATGGGCGCTTTAGCGCAAAATATTACGACGTATCTGGCAACCGAATTGTACGTACACAGAACTTCACGAATGCAGAAGTTTACTTTATACCTGATGAATCACCTGACCCTAGATATAATAATTTCCTGGAATTATCTGACCATCCGCATATAGATGGTTATGAGCTTACTGGCTGGTATTCAGATGATGATATATTGGTTCCAAGATTAGGAAAGGGAGATCTTGGAGATATTAACCTTCATACCAAATATAGGCTAATAGACTATAAAATTACCTATGTGTTATACCGAGGACAGAATAGTCCTGATAACCCTGCAAGCTATTCGATTAAATCAGATACAATTACTTTAAAGGAACCTACCAGAAATGATTCAAAATTCCTTGGATGGTTCACATCAGAGGATGGAAAGGAGCCTGTTACACGGATTGATGCCGGAAGCATGGGCGATATTACTCTCTATGCTAGATGGGAATTGAAAAATACACATAAACACACAATGATTGCTGATGAGTATGTAGCACCTACATGTACTAAGCCTGGAAAGACTGAAGGCTTATCATGTGGTGTTTGTATGGAGGTATTTAAAGAACAGACAGAAATTCCCGCACTTGGCCATAATTTGGGTGAAGGAATAGTTACAAAGGAACCTACAGAAGACGCCACAGGTATTATCACCTACAGATGTTTGAATTCTGGATGTGATTATAAAGAAGAAAAGAAAATCCCATTGCTAGAGGAGCTAGGTGATGTATTGTATGAAGATGCTGAGATTTTAACAGATCCAGATAAGGATATTACAGACACCACTATTTCAGTAACTGGCGTGCCTGATTCAATCGCATATACTGGCAAGAATATTGAATTTGATGTGCGAGTTTATGCAGGCAATACTTTACTTAGAGCTGGCAAAGATTATTCGGTAAAATATGTAAATAATAAGAATGTTCCAGACAAAGACGCCACAGATAATGAAAAACCTGCAGTAATTATTACTGGATTAGATCGTTATAAGGATAGTGAAATCTATGAGTTTAAACCGATTTACTTCGATATAAAGCCTCTTGATTTGTCGGCAATTGAAAATATTTATGTATCAAACACTGTTAAGAATGTCTCAAAGAAGTCAAAGTTTGTAAAGCCGGTTCCAGCGATTTATATTAATGGTAAAAAGCTTTCTAAGAAAGATTATTCAGTAGATTATGGCAAGGGCAACGAGAACGGATTTGATGCATCAGTAGCAGCTGAACATGAAATTACGATTACAGGATGCGGTAATTATACTGGAAGCATAATAGCTACTCATGAATATGTAGATGCAACGCTACTATTATCAAAGGCAAAGATTTCAGGAATTAAGAAGAGTCTTGCATATAAAGATGGAGATGACGTAAAACAATCTGGATATTCTGTGAAGATTAAAGTTGGCTCATCAAATATAGCACTCTCTGAGGGAACTGATTATGCGGTATCCTATGTTGCCAATAGAAATGTCGGAACTGCAACTATGATATTTGTTGCCACCCCTGGTAATTCATTTGGTTTAGTTGGTGAGAAGAGAGTGACCTTTAAGGTTGCAGGCTCACCAATGAGTAAGCTTCAATATACTTTTGATAAATCGGTAGAATATACAGGTTTAGCGATTAAACCAGGATTGGATGAGAAATATGAATTAAAGATTCATGATAAATCCACAGACAAGGATTTAGTATATGGTGAAGATTTTGAAATAACATATTCCAATAATGTTCAGGCTGACAAGAAGAATGGTAAGGCAACCATGCAGATTACTGGAAAAGGTATGTATTCTGGTACTGTGACGAAGAGATTTTTGATTAGTCCTATTGATTTAGGTCAGAATGAGAGTGCTCAGGCTAGTATAGTTCCCGGTTCTGTGAAAATAGAGACAAGTGGAAAAAATAAGGACAAATACACTGCCGAGGTGGTTGTAGAATGCAATTCCAAAGTTTTACTTGAAGGAAAGGATTATACAATAACTTATAAGAACAATACTGGTAAAGGCAACAAAACGCCTATGGTAGTTGTAAAAGGAATTAATAACTATTCAGGCGGACTGGAAGTACCATTTAGTGTCAGTGGGGATGCATAAATTCTCATTTATTCGGGCATACTCTCAAAAGGGAGTATGCCCCAATGGTTTTCAAGGAGAAAGATAATATGTACAAGTTTACAGATGCATTATTAATAGGTGAGGCAATGATTGATGAAGAGTATGATCTAGTAAAAGCAATCGATGCTGTGGATGTGGGCTATTTTACAGAATAAAGAGAGAGATTTTCAGGCGGTGGAGGTAATTCACCGTCCTTTTTATTGATAAAAGAAACTTATCAAAAACCTAACCAAAGCAAGGTATACAATCAGAAGGTTGTGTAATATTATGGTGTTAATAGGGAAATTGCGTTACTAACAGACCACAGGCAATAAATTATGCAAGGCAGCAAGGGCTGATTTAAATTAATTGGAGGCAGAATATGAACACTTGGAGCAGAAAGAGACAGTTAAAGGGAATAGCCGCATTAGTATTATCTGTAGCAATTGCAATGCCACAAAACATCGCCATTCTGGCAGCAGAATCAGATTTTGAGGAGAACATCGCGGATGAACTGACCTTTGAGGAGAACATCGCAGATGAACCGACCTTTGATGAGATAATAGAGGAAGATAATGATAATGCAGGTGAGCTGTTAGAAGACAATCTTCTGGTTAATGAGGGGGATATTGCTGACACTGCATATGTGGAGAATATGTCTGCAGAGGATGAGGAAGCAAGAAAAACTGATGGAGAGGCGCGTAATTATAATTCAAAACTTGGTCAGTATTTAATGCTGAAATACAAAACCCAGTGGGATACTGATCATGATGGCACTGTTTCAGAGAGTGAATTAAATAGCGCATATAATACTTATAGTGGAACACTTGAGATTTACGGACCAAACGCTACAGCAACTGGTGATAGCGAAGCGTTGAAAGATATTGCTCACAATATGGTTCAGTACAATGCATTGGGAAGCTTTGAAAATGTAGAAGAAATAGTAATTGATGGCGTGGATGAAATAAGGGATATTTATTTCCCGGTTTCTTTGAAAAAACTGACAATAAAAAATTCGACACTTAATATTTCACAAGGTTCTGGATTTTACCACTATGGTTATAGTTATCCAACCTGTGCAGGATTATTTAATTGCCCAAATCTTGAAGAGCTTACTTTCGAAAATGATACGCTTGGTACAATGTATCTTCGGCAAAATATTCCTTATTGGACTTTTTTAGACCAATTAACATTACCATTATATAATAACACTAATTTAAGAAAATTAGATGTCAGTATTAATTTCGTAAACGATGAACAAAAGTTAGTGATAAATGCAGGCGAGAATGCATTTCCCTATCTGACTGAAAATAACTGTAATATTGTAACATCTGGTGATGGCAGGCTTATTGTTGATAGCAGTAATGCAGATTCTGTCTTTTCAAAAAAATATAAGGTTGTCGAAGGCGTTGAATTTGAGAGCAGATTGTTTAGGGAGATGATAATAGGAGATGCGAATGCTGATGAGGATGGCGATGGTATTCTAACCCAGGGGGAACTTAATAAGATTGAAAGCCTTACAATAGATAATGATCATCTGATAAATACATGGCCTAATCTCGATACCTGCACAAATTTTAATGACCTTGAAAAACTTCAGGGCCTAAAGGAATTAACCATTCAGCATGATTATAGCGATCATACAGCCCGCAGGATTAATGCAATTAAATTTCCAGCCTCTTTAGAGAAGCTGACTATTATTAATACAAGGGTTAAGTTTACGGATTCACAAATACCAAGTGTTAAGACACTTGTCCTACGAAATGTGCAGCCGCTTGATGTTAGTGAAAGTTCAGTTTTGAATCTTACGGTTAATGATACCGGCGGCAATTTGGAAACTGTATGCCTTGATAATTCTGGGATTTCTAGCCTTACTGTGATTAATGGGGGAACTAAGAGGAACCTTACATTTAGTGCTGAGGAGGCTGAAAAACTTAGTAAGGTTGAGTTTCAAGGCGCATTTTATACATTAGTAGGTGAAAATATTTTTATAGGATGTACAGGATTACAATCTATTGGATATAAGAATGCAGAAACCAATAAATGGATGCTGGATTGCTCTGCTGGTGATAGTGATTTTTATCTGGATTTAACTAACTGTACCAGCCTGGCTGGCAATTCGAACTCTATGGTTATTAGCTGTGATGTTCCAACTACAGATAAAAAGGCAGAAATATCTTTATATTCTACGACCGATTTGTTTGATGATAGATTAACTATTAATAGAACTGGAGCAGGTACAGTCAAGCTCCTTGTGGATAACGATACTAATTTGAGCAAATGGGAGACAAAGTACACGGGTGAAAATGGGGTCACAGTATCAGCGGTCTCTTCAGATCCAGATATAGTTGTATTCGAGCTTGGTAATCTGTTAAATCTAGATACAGAGGAATATGTTGACAGATGGAATATAGTTGTTCAACAAGGTATTAATTTTAGAAATCATTATAAATATTATGTTGTTAAAAATGGAAAAGCAAGAAGAGTAACAAAGCTTCCGGCAGGAAAAAGTGTCAGGTTTGAGATAGAGAATCCTGAGAATAAAACTGTAATTAAGTTTCATAGCAGTGATGCTGAACCATATGATATTGATGCTGTAGATGACGGTATAGGCAAGCTGTCTGTTAAGCTTATTAATTCAAATGATGGCAGTGTAATAAAAGACATTGGCTACGTCAGAATAAGAGTTACAAAACCAACTACCTGTGTAACTCCCAAAGTGATTTCGCCTATTGATTCTTCGTATACATTATTATCAGAAGATAACTCAGAGGATAATCCTATATATGTGGAGGGCAATGGCAGGATTGCATTCAAGGCAAGTATGGAGCCTGGGGATGACATTACTTTCCAGGATGCATTATGGATACTAAATGACGATGCTCCTAAATTATCACATATCTACACTGCCTCCACGCAGGGAATAAAGGTATCAAGTGAGGCGGATTATTCTGCATCTTTGGCGAGTGCACTTTCTGATGAGCAGATTAAAAACTGTAAAACTGATAGAACAATCAGAGAGTTCTATTTCCCTGATAGTCTAAAAGGCAATGAAAGAAAAATAAAGCTTACCGCACAGGCGCCAATTAAGTATAACGATTGGGCGGTCAACAAATCCTGGTATATTGAAATCAAAGATCCATGTGCTGTATCCCTAAGTAATAAAGGGAAAATGATTTATGGATATAGTGAAATGGAAGCTGTGACAATTAACATCAGTGAGTTCAAGAATAAGGATACTGTGTCGGTTTCAATAAAGGACATAGAAAAATATAAGGATTGCATCAGCCTGAGTGAGACAAGTAAGGATAATTCGTCAATTAAATACGAAGTCAAGGTGAATAAGGATAAACCGGATTCTGTGATTAGAAGCGTATTTCATGACAACATGGGTATTGTCCTCCAGGTAAAGGCGGATTATGGATACCAGGAAAAAACAATATATTTTAAGAGTGTGGATCCCAGTCCTAATGATCCGGAGACAAATAATGGATGGGGAGAGATAATAGATGAAGACAAAATATTTCTTGACCCCACAGAGCTTACTGAGAATTCCATCAGCGTGATGGGAATAAATGATGTTACCTATACAGGCGCTGCACAGACCTTTGATTTAAGAGTTTACAAGGGAACAACTCTTCTTAAAGAGGGAAAGGATTATTCTGTAAAATATGTCAACAATAAGAATGCCTGGGAAGGCCCTGAAATCTGCGATACAGATAAGGCAGAGAAACAGCCCAGAGTAATTCTCAGCGGTAAGGGGGCTTACAAGGCCATATTTGAGAACTATGCAAATGACTATGCAGATACACTGAAGTTTAAGATTAACAGAATTAATTTTGAACATAATGAAGATGTATATGTAACTAATGAGTCGGCTCTTTATAAGAGTGGCAAAAAATATAAGCCGATTCCAGCTGTAACACTTAATGGCAAAAAACTAAAGAATAAAACGGACTATACAATAAAATACTTATCTGGTGATAGCGTGGTTTCTGAGTATACTGCCCCAGGAACATACTCTGTGCTGGTTACAGGCTGCGGAAGATATAAGGGTACACTTAAATCGACGTTTACTCTTAGTGATTCTGAAGGAACTGTACTTATGAGTCAGGCTTCTGTGAAGGGGGTTGAGAAAAAAGTTTCCTATACAGGAACTGCCATTACTCCAGAAGAACTTATGGGGTCGGATTTCAGTGTGAAAGCAAAGGTAAACGGTGCAAGTACTGAACTCGTAAGGAATAAGGACTATGAGATAATTCTTAAGGATAATACTGAGATTGGTACGGGCATCATGATAATTGCTGCGAAGGCAGGCAATGATAAGCATCTTGTCGGTGAGAAAACAGTCAAGTTTAAGATCACTGGAAATGTGCTCTCAAAAACAAGTATTATGCTTAAGGCAGATGAGGATGACAGTAGGGCTACCACTGTTTATACCTATACAGGAAATTCCATTAAGCCAACCGTTTTCGTAAGCACCAAGGGCAGCAACTCAAAGCGACTGGTAGAGAACAGAGATTATACGCTTGAGTTCCAAAAGAATGTAACTGTCGGAACCGCAACCGTATATATCAGAGGTATTAACTCATATAGTGGAACGGTAAAGAAACGCTTCAAAATCAAGCCGGTTAATTTTATGATCGAATCAAAAATCGATGATTCGGGAAATGCTGTAATAAAAGCGGTGCAGATTGGGGAACCATATAAGGTTGAAAATACGAAAAAGTATGAAACCAGGATTAAGGTTACCTTCAATGGAAGAGTCATTACCGAGGGAAGAGATTACACTCTGACATTTAGGAATAATACTGAGAATTCTACGAAAACACCTGAAGTCGTTATCCGTGGAAAGGGGAACTTTACAAAGAACTTTAGACTTCCGGTTACGCTATTTTAGTTGCGCAGGCTGAAAAACAGCTCTGTATATATTTTTCATCGCAAAGCATGTTTTTCGAGGTAAGAATAATTAAA
>DCHL01000017.1 GCA_002317595.1 Lachnospiraceae bacterium UBA1753
CTCTTCAATCTTCGCCTGCGGCAATTTCCCTTCCTTCACGTCCTTAAGAGCCTCGGCCTCGTGGTATCCGTTTCCGCCAGGCATCACAAGGTCGCACCCTGCAAGGAAGCTGTCGGTGCGTTCCTCCACAGCGGTCCAGTCAGTTACGACCATCCCGTCAAAGCCCCATTCCTCCCGAAGGATGTCTGTCAGCAGTCTCTTGTCAGAGCAGCAGTAGGTTCCATTTATTCTGTTGTACGCGGCCATGACTGCCTTAGGAGCGCTCTCCTTCACCGCCATCTCAAAGGCAGGCAGATATATCTCCCTCAGGGTTCTCTCATCCACAAGACTGTCCGAAGTCATGCGAAAATATTCCTGACTGTTGCACGCAAAATGCTTTATGCAGGCTGCAGTTCCTGCGCTCTGCATTCCCCTTATGTAGGCTGCTCCAAGCTTGCCCGACAGGTACGGGTCTTCTGAAAAATATTCGAAGTTACGTCCGCACAGAGGATTCCTCTTGATGCACACGCCAGGCCCTAAGACCATCCCGATATTCTCAGCAGCCGCTTCCTCACCAAGTGCCCTGCCATATTTTTCCAGAAGCTTTACGTCAAAGCTGCAGGCAGCAATGCTCTCAGTCGGGAAGCAGGTCGCAGGCTTTGACGCCCCCACTCCAAGCATGTCCCCGCCATGCTCCTGCTTTCTAAGGCCATTAGGGCCATCGCTCATCATCACAGACGGAATGCCCTTTTCTGAAAAATCCTTTGTGAACCACTCATCCTTCCCGCTGCAGAGTTCTATCTTCTCCTTCAGGGTGAGATTGTCAATACTATATTTTTTCCCCATCACAATACCTTCTCATACTCATTGCATTTCATAATCCTATTTTACTTCCTATTGTGATATTAGAAAAGCACCAATAAATAAAGGACCGCCGCACAAATGATGCGACAGCCCCTTAATCAGGTCATATGTCAAGTGTTCAAACTGTTAATCCTTCTCGACTCTTCGCCTTGATACTTCCTGGCGGACAAACGTATCTTTTCGATGCGTGAAGTTTACACCTCCATCTGTCACATAAGCATCTGCAACCGAAGCTGATACAACGCTCTTCATTCCACCGTAAAGTACAGCTGCTACAATAGCTGTAATCACGGCGCCAGCTATGAAGCTTAAAAATCCTGAAAGTCCGATTAATCCCATGCTCACAAAGAAGGTTGCAAGGAAAACAAGGATTGAGGTGATTGTAAGCTTTGCCTTATCTACGGGAAGGTCTCCTACAAGCTTTCCAGTCTGACCATTCATGGCAAACATGAAGTCCTGACCGTTCCACTTTGTATTGAGGAGCCATACGGGCATCATTGCATAATGAACCTTGCCCTGCTCAACATGGATGTCCTCTCGTCGGGGAGTTACTCCAGTGTATCCCTTTACGTCAGCAAGCATTGCTCGTCTTGTTGATTCCTTTGCGCGGCTTACCGCCCTGTCTGCATTATCCTCGGCTGTTTCGTCATACTTATCAGCCAGATATCCTGTAAGATATGCCTTAGAGAAAGGCTTCATATCTGCATAGTTGTAAGGCTCGATGGAGTCCATAAGGGCATTGTCCATTCTTGACGATGCATCTGCAGGAATCTTCTCAAACTTCATTCCACCCTGTCTCTCAACAGAGTAGATCTTCTTGATTGTTACCTCATCGGGCCCTTCTCTTCTCGTTGTAGAAGTATATGCCTCATACAGGCAGTCTCCCTGAGCCTCGCCATCATAGAGCCAGAAGGGCACATACACACCCTTTACTTCCTCAAGGTGGTTTGTATCCTTAAAGGTCTTGGGAAGCAGGAAGCGGTTTCCGTAATGCTTCTTAAGGGCCTCAAGTGCATCGTTCTTCTCAAGCTTGAAGGGTACGACATAGTCAGGCTTAAGCATTCCTGTGAACTGTCCAGGTACAATAGTCGGATTGCCACAGTAGGGACAGCTTGACGCCGCCATTGTCTCTTCACATACAAGGTCAGCACCACATGAAGGGCAGTTGTAGGTCTTCATTCCCTCGCCGTTCCACTCGTCAGTCGAAACCTCCCACTCATCCTTAGGAGCAGCAGCCTTCGCATCAGCCTTCTCCTTTGCAGCCTCTGCCTTTGCGTTTTCTGCCTCGTAGAGTGATTCAATCTCGTCTACTCCGTAGATACTTCCACAGTACTCGCACTCCATCTTGCCTGAACTTCCTGCAAAATGAAGCGGTCCTGTACACGCCGGACATTTGTAATTAGTAATCTGGTCTGCCATACAAACACCTCTTTCCCTCATAAAAGAAATAATAAGTAACTATTTTCTTAATATCTCAAGTCCCTTCTCAAGCTGATTATCAGTCTTATCCTTGAGATACAAATCAGAATCAAACTCAACCTCCACGTCAGGCTCAATACCAATCTTGTGGATATTGTTACCCTTCGGTGTGTAATAATCCTCAACTGTAATCTTGACAGCTGTTCCATCTCCAAGAGGAATGATCCTCTGTACAATACCCTTTCCAAACGTTGTTGTTCCAACGATTGTTCCAAGTCCGTAATCCTTTATTGCCCCGGTCAGAATCTCTGCCGCACTTGCGGAGTTACCATCTACCAGAACAACCATGGGACCTGTATAGGCCTGATTGGCATCAGACTTCATATCCTCGCGGTTCCTATTCTTATCCTCAGTGTATACGATAAGTCCCTCGGGCAGCAGTTCGTCAGCAATCTGGCACACCGTTGATACATTTCCACCCGGGTTGCTTCGAAGATCGAGGACGAGCGACTTCATTCCCTGTGATTTAAGGTCTTCCAGCGCCTCCATGAACTGGCTGTAGGTGACATCATCAAACTCAGCAATGCGGATGTATCCGATTTTATTTGCCTCATCCTTCATCTCATGGTCAACTGTCTGCACCTGTATCTTCGCTCTTACGACATCAAATTCAAGTTCTTCCTCGCCTCGCATAAATGTAAGCAGGACATGGGTGCCTTCTTCTCCCTTAACCTTTGATACGACTACGTCCAAGGTCTGTCCTGCGATGTCTTCCCCATCCACTTTTATGAGGATATCCTCTGCAAGGATTCCCGCTGCCTCTCCAGGAGTTCCTGAAATTGGACGGCTTACCTTTACTATACCCGTTTCAGCATCCTGACTGAGATACAGACCCACACCACAGAACGTGCCTGCAGTCGACTCCATCATCTCCTGAAACTCTTCCTTTGTGTAATATACAGAATATGGATCCCCGAGCGCACTCATCATTCCAGAATACATTCCATTCTCAAGGTCCTCGTCACTTATCTCATCCTCATTGAGATAGTAGCTGTGTATTGTCTTATCAAGCAGCTTAAGCTTCTGCGTGCTGGAATAATTAATTACCTTTCCATTGACCAGCAGGACATAAACGAGAACTCCTCCTACCACAACAACACAGAGGAGGAATGTCACCACAAATCCAACCAGCAGACCAATAAGAAAACCAAACTCTCCCTTCGGTTTCTTTTCATTTTTAGTCCCATTCGGTGTTGGCATCGCACCTACACCCTCAGGACCATTACTATATTGTTCTTCCATTATTTTCACCTTCTAAAACACTATTTCAGATAATTCCAGGGGCTCACATAGTTTCCACCACTTCTGACTGAGAAATGGAGATGTGGTCCTGTACTTCTTCCCGTAGAGCCTACCAGCGCGATTTTCTGTCCTTTGCTGACCGATGCGCCCTTTGATACAAGAAGGCTCGAAGAATGCATATAAATCGTAAACAGTCCATCACCGTGGTCAATCATGATGTAATTGCCCATAGTGCTGGAATAGTCAGCTGCAATGACGGTTCCGTCGTAAGCCGCAAGAATAGGAGATCCGCTGGGAGCCGCCAGGTCAATTCCATTATGGAACTGCTGAACTCCCAATGTAGGATGAATTCTATTGCCATAGTCATCCGACACTCTCGTATAACTGGGAGCCGGGAATGTGAACTTTCCACCATCGTACTTACGGAGCGAACCACTTGTGTCCTCACCGTTTGCTGCTGCAGCCTCAAGAGCAGCCCTCTGCGCCTCAATGGCGGCCTCGAGATTCCTAATGATAGCATCCTGTGCCGCAATCATGCTCTTGTATTCTTTTACAAGCTGTTCCTTATTGTTGATATCGGCCTCATACTGGCCAATCTCCTGCTCCTTCACGGTGATGAGTGCAGACACTCCTGCCTCTTTCTCCGCAACCTCGTCCTTGTGTTCAGAGACTTCATTTTTAGTATTCTCAACCTCAGACTTCATCTTCTGAAGTTCCTGATTCTCCTGGTTTAAAACCACCTCACGCTCTTCTACTGCCTTCTTTGCCTTGGCAAATTCCTTAAGCTGCTCCTGATCGTACTCAGCCATGCACGATATATACTCAGCCCTGTTGAGCAGGTCCTGAATTCCAGATGCGGACGCAAGCACATCGAAATAGGTGTTTGTCCTCGTCTCATACATATACCTGATATGGAGCTTGGTATTCTCATACTGCTCATCAAGTTCCTTCTGGGCCTCCTTGAGATCAGCCTCCGCCTGCGCTATTTCCTTCTTCTTATTCTCAATCCTGCCATCAAGCTCGACTATTTTCTCGTCTAGCGTGTCAATCTGGTCGTTTAGATCCGAAATCTCGTTCTGGATTTCAAGAAGGCTTGCATCCAGCTTGGTCACATAGCCCTGCAGGTTATTTTTCTCACTCTGCAGACCATTAATGATATTCTGAACCTGATCCATTCCAGTCTTAAGCTTATCCTTCTCAGACTGGGCATCAGAGATTGCACCCTGATTTTCCTGAATCTTCTGGTTGATTTCGTTCGCTTTCCTCTCAGCCTCTTCCTTTTCCTTCTGGGTGTTATCCTCTACAAGGCTCTCGGTCTTCTTCTTTGATGATTTCTCTTTCGCCGCATAGACAACAAGCGGCATTGCTGCCGCTGTCGTTGAAAACACAAGTATTAAACTGAGTAAGATAATAATGCTTCTCTTTACCATTAATCAAAAACCGGATTATACCCGGAGGTTCTTCCTAACTGTAATGAAACTTCCAACAAAACCAATTCCCGCACCCATTATGACTGCCGCGGGTATTAGCGTAACAAATACCTCCTGAACAGTCAGGAACTGAAGGAGTGATGAAAGTGCTGAAAATCTGTTAACCACGTATTCAACTACGTTATTGTAGAGAACATAAACAAGTCCCAGTGGAATTCCGGCACCAATAAGACCAAGCAGCAATCCCTCAATCAGGAAGGGTGAACGGACCACGAAATCCGTTGCTCCAATGAGCTTCATGATTGCAATTTCTTCCTTGCGGACAGTAATACCGATTGCAACGGTATTGCTGATAAGGAAAATTGATACGGCAAACAGTATTCCAATAATTCCGATAGCCACATATCCAATAAGTGAATTCATTGAGGAGAGCATCGTAGCAGCCATTACCGACTGATTTACCTTGGATACTCCATCGATTGTGTTTAAGTACTCAACAAGCGACTCCTGCATGGATACGTCATTGAGGTAAATTTCATAACTCGCACAGTCCTCAAGCGGATTGTCATCACCGAAGGTATCAACATACTCTCCCAGATAATCCGTCTTGAAGGATTCCCATGCCTTGTCAGCTGAAATAAACTCAATATTTGAAACCTCTGCACGCTGTGAAATAAGCTCGCCAATGCTCACAATCTTGTCGTCTGAGATTCCCTCATCAAAAAATACCGTTACAGCAACTCCAGACTGGGCCTGAACAACCATATGCTGGAAATTAACAACCACAGAAAAGAAAATACTGAAGAGGAATACGCAGGCTGCAATCGTCGCGATTGTCGCGAGGGAGAATATTTTATTTCTAAAAATATTTTTCACGCCCTGTTTAAGGGTGTACCACAATGTACTAATCCTCATAGATATAACCACCCTTTTTCTCGTCGCTCACAATTACGCCTCTGCGCATGGTAATAACACGCTTCTGCATAGCGTTGACAATCTCACTGTTATGTGTAACCACAACGACTGTGGTTCCGCGTCTGTTGATTTCCTCAAGAAGTTTCATGATCTCCCATGAATTCTTGGGGTCCAGGTTACCTGTCGGCTCATCACAGAGCAGAATCGGCGGCCTGTTTACAAGAGCCCTTGCAAGAGCAACTCTCTGCTGCTCACCACCTGAGAGTTCCTTCGGCCTTGCCTTATACTTCTCTGCCAATCCTACCATTGAAAGCATGGCAGGAACATTGCGTCTTATTTCCTTGGCCGGCTTCTGAACAATAAGCTGGGCAAATGCAACATTCTCATATACATTGCGGTCCTTCAGAAGACGGAAATCCTGAAACACAACGCCGACCCCACGTCTGAAAATGGGAATCTTGCGATGCTTGAGCTTAGATAAGTCCGTATTGTTGACGAAAACCTTGCCGCTTGTGGGTATCTCTTCACGGAGAAGAAGTCTGATAAGTGTAGACTTACCCGCTCCGGAATCTCCTACGATAAATACGAACTCACCCTTCTCAATATGCAGCGATACATCGTTCAGCGCAGGAGCCCCCTTATTGTATGCTTTTGAAACTTTATCAAGAATTATCATTAAATAACCAATCCGCCGTAGTACTGCGGCTGCCTCCTAAATCCAGTATCTGAATATTAATATTCAAACTTCTCCATGTACTTCATGTACTTAACTACCATAAGGGCAATCTTAAATGTGATGGCATCCTCAAATACCCTGAGGTCAAGTCCAGTAGTCTTCTGGAGCTTGTCAAGACGGTATACCAGAGTATTTCTGTGGATGTAGAGCTGTCTTGAAGTCTCAGACACATTCAGGTTGTTCTCAAAGAAC
>DCHL01000140.1 GCA_002317595.1 Lachnospiraceae bacterium UBA1753
ATTTCTTCCTCTTCGGCAATATCAGACGTCTCTGTAGTCTCCTCGACGATTACCTCATTTTCCTCCGACACAACCTCTGCCGCAAGAACTGGATAAGCGCCAACTTCTGACATGATCATCGCAGCGCAAAGCACGGCTGAAGCAATCCTTCCAACAACTCTCCTATAGTGCATAACTACCCTCCATAGAAAAAAAATATAGTTGCATTCATTATCTCCCCCTGGATATTATCTTGTCAAATGCTTTCATAAAAAATAAGGTGGCACATTTCACGCAGTAGCCTTATAATGAACAAATTCCCTTATCAATTTTTTCCAATCTGATATTGCTGATATCTGTCATTTGCAGATATATGGCATTGCTGAAATTCAAATACTCGAGGGAAAAGGAGAACTCAATGAACAGTCAAGACAATTCAAAAATTGCAATGCGGGTATCCGTAATAAGCATCGTCGTCAACCTTCTGTTATCCATATTTAAGCTTCTCGCAGGAATCATCGCCCATTCAGGCGCCATGATCTCAGATGCTGTCCACTCGGCATCGGACGTCTTCAGCACAATAATTGTAATCATCGGTGTCCGCATCTCTGAGAAGCCCTCGGACGATGACCATCCCTACGGTCACGAGCGTTTTGAGTGCGTTGCTTCAATACTGCTTGCCATCTTCCTGGCGGCAACTGGTCTTGGCATCGGCAAGACCGGCCTCGACAACATCACTTCAGGAAACTATGCAGGTCTCGCAGTTCCCGGGATACTGGCACTTGTTGCAGCGGTATCTTCCATCATCATTAAGGAAGCAATGTACTGGTACACACGTGGTGCCGCGAAAAAAATAAACTCAGGTGCACTGATGGCCGACGCCTGGCATCACCGTTCCGATGCGCTCTCGTCAATCGGCGCCTTCGTCGGTATCCTCGGTGCCAGACTTGGCTTTCCCATCTCCGATTCGATTGCCAGCCTTATTATATGTCTCTTCATCCTCAAGGCCGCTTATGATATTTTCATGGACGCTGTAGACAAGACCGTCGACAAGGCATGTCCAGAAGAAGTGGTTTCTGAGATGCGTGACACCATCCTTGCCTGCGAGAATGTCCGTGGGATAGATTTATTAAGAACCAGACTCTTTGGCTCAAGAATGTATGTAGAGGTTGAGATCATTCTCGACGGCGAGCTCAGACTTGTCGATGCCCACGACATTGCAGAACAGGTCCACGACGCCATCGAAGAGCATTTCAAGGATGTCAAGCACTGCACCGTGCACGTGAACCCCGAGGAATAATTCTTCGCACATAGTCCTATATCGGTTTGTTTTGGGTGCTTATATGCATTTTTCATGTGCTATCTCCGCTTTCTCTCCCCGCGCACATAGTCCCAGAGCGAATGGGGAGCGACTGTTTATGTGCTATCTCTACTGCAACATCTGCCGCACATAAGAAATTTCTTTGTCCCTATGTGCGAATGCTTTGATCTAAGGAAACGCACATAATCCTAGCAAGTCCTAAGCACAGCTGCTTATGTGCCATCTCCGCTTTCTCTCCCCACGCACATAGTCCCAGCAAGTCCTGGGCGTGGCCACTTATATTCTATTTCCATTCCCCCTCCCCGCGCACACAAAAAGGGCGCCTCGAACCGAACTCAGGCGCCCCATGATACTACGTATCGAGTTTTCTGCAGACACAAATTATAAAAGTTTCGTTCACTCAGTCAACGCTAAACAATAACGTGAAATTAATAATGAAATAATCTCTATCCCGAACATTCAACTCTTTCTCTGTAACTTCACATTTACCGGTTCACATCCAGTTTTTTGCGTCCGCACGGAAAACAATATTCATTTTTCGCAATGCATACTGCGGCTCATTTTATAGCTGCACTATTTCCTGTTTGGGCAGGCGTGCTTCGGCTGCATCAGATATCCACTTCGAACTCGAAGGTCTGATTGTACTTATCAAGAGCCATCTGCATCTGAGAAATCTGCGAATCAATTCTCTCGTACTCGCTCTCAACCAGCTCCATATCATAATTGATGTACTGATACTCAGGTGCTGCCTTTCTGGGCATATACGCCGAGTTAATTCTGTGCATCGGCTCATTCTTACGCATTCTGTCGAGAATGAACTTTCTCTTATTAAGCTGAGCCATGACTACAAGAATCTCATCGATTGTCATCTCCCTGCCACCGACATCAATCCTGTTTCTGACATTATTCACATTGATTGAATGCTTGAGAATCACGACCTTGGCGTCAATCTCTGCAATCTTCTGCGCCACCGTCGCATAGTCATAATCAGGAATGACTGGCTCCTCATCTGTTGCAGCAATGTAGGTGCTTCCATCCGCCTCCTTGCCGAGCCAGTAAAGCTTGTCCTCCTCGAGTTTTCTGAGCATCTTGCTCGCACACGCAGATGTCATCTTTTCCATAATAGTCCTCCTCCTGGTATTGCCCCCTCCTATCGTCGGCGGCTGTTCGGTCGGAACCATGCAGAATAATGACTTCGTCATTATGGTTCCTCCTGGTATTGCCCCCTCCTATCGTCGGCGGCTGGTTGTTGCTTGGGTTCATTATCACGCAGAACAGGGAATAAAAAAATCAACCTGTAGGCTATGTACTACAGGTTGACCTCGAAAACGACTATCTATTTACAATCTGAAAATTATTATTAATCCCGAAAAAGTCTATCTATTCATCATCTCGAAAAAATCAATCTATTCATTCTCTCGAAAGCGAACAATTATTTTACCACCTCAAAGTTGACGATCTGCTTTCCGCAGTATCCATCAATGTATCCGTAGAATTCATCCTGGTCCTTAATCTCAACATCCTTAGCCAGTGCATCGAGTGCATCATCACTTCTCTGACCAGCGATGTAACTTGCGTTTCCATTCTCATCAAAGTTCTCTGTGATGTAGAATCTGCTTACAAGGTCGCCTGACTTAGGACTGATTACGTACTCCTCATAGTTGTGGTTGCCTGCTGTGTAGATAACACCATCACTGCATGCGATTGGGTATGCTGTACCGGAACTGAATACTTCACCGAGACATACAACCTTGCCATTCTGCTCTGCATACACACCAGCATCAATTGAAGCCATATTGCCATCGAGGTTATCGTATGTGCCACTTGTCACAAGAAGAACGTCACCCTCCTGTCCAGCCACCTTGACATATGCATAGCCCTGCTCAGCCTCCAGGTAGCCGATCACCTCATCAAAGGATTCGTACTCACTCTTACCAGTCTTCTCATCAAGGAAGCATGCAGGAATCAGATCCCCTCTTCCCTCATCATCAGTTGCTGCGTCTTCGGGATTCATGAGTGCGAAGGTGTTCATAATTTCTTCGAAGCTGCTGTCGATTCTCATCTCAACCTCATCATCATCGCTTACTGTTCTGAAAATATTAATCTCAATTACATCCTTCCCACAGGGAATAGCATAATACGCTTCAACTACCTTAAGTCCGCTCTCAGCAGAAGCCTCTGATTCGGGCAGATATACGTAAGAAACAATCCCATCCTTGCCAAAATATGTCATCACATACTCAGGATTCTCAGAATTTGCACTGACCTTATCAAGAACAGCGTCGTAGGTTGTATCGCGGTGCATAGTCACTGTCATGAAATTACTTCCCGCTGTCTGGACATCCTCATTGATAAAAGAAACTGTAGTGCTATCATTTGCATCATCGTTATATCCCATGAAATCAACGGGATTATAACAGAAGGTATATTCCTCAGTGATAACCTCCATCACATCCTGCTCAGGCTCGGAGGTATTCTCATCGGCTGCCTCTGCCTTCTCAGTCTCCTGAGCCTCATCTGCAGACTCATCAACCACCTGCTCAACAGCTGCCTCCTGCTCCGCAGGCTCTGCTGCCGTCTTAGCCTCACCACATCCAACCAGTGTCATTGTCGCCATCACTGCTGCCATCATTACGGATAAAAAATTCTTTTTCATAATTGTAACCTCTCTAATTTTCATTGTTCTTTCACTCATTTTTACTGTTCTGAAATAATATACGAATAAACTTGGGAAAGGTAGAGTATTTTTTTGAAAAAAATTATTTTTTGAAATATTTGTTTCTTGGAAAAGTATGCTTTTATTTATAACTCTGTTTCTTACTATATTATGTGCTCCAGCCAGCGTAGAGGAATCAGCACATACACTTCCCATCCGAGTCTATGTGCGTATCCTCTTTTCATTACATCTGCACATAAACACAAGGACATTTCTTATGTGCGCCTATCAACTCAGTGGAAGCAGCACATAAGCAGTTGCCTCAGGACTATGTGCACTGCCCCAATTTCACGCATTCGCACATAGACACGAGAAAATTTCTTATGTGCCCCCGGTAACTTATTGGAAACAGCACATAGTCCCGCGCAGTACAGCCATACGACACAGCTGCACAAAACAACCGCCGCACCCGAAGCTGCGACGGTTTATATGAAAAGTGTTACTTTAGAAAGGATCCAACAGCTGACCGGTAACTCATATCTCCTACCATCGGGATTATGAACGCATACTACCCAGGAGAGGTCATTCCATTCTGCGCTCATTACTATGACTAACACTAACTATCTGTGATTGATAGGTTTATTATGCCAAAAAATATGCACTGAAAACACCGCCGTAATTCAAAAATAAAACTCCCTATTCTTTGAAAAAAATAAAATAGGGTTGTTCAAAATTTAATCCCTTTTTACAAAAGTGTGTCTTGCTATTATGCCACTTCTGTATACTCCGATATCATGTAAAAATGGGGACACCCTTGTTT
>DCHL01000135.1:0-1176 GCA_002317595.1 Lachnospiraceae bacterium UBA1753
ATAATGATAATCAGACATTTTAATAAAAGAATATTAGGGGCAAAAAATATAGCTGGAGCCAGACTTTTCACTCTCGCTGCACTGGTTTCTCTGACTGCGCTCTCCCTTGCAGGCTGTGGCAAGGCTGATGCCCAGCCCCAGCCGGATGCCAATATTGTTGTCAATGAAGCACCACTGTACAACCCTGGCGACGGTGTCAATGATATGGCCGATGCTTACAAGGGCGACCTCCCATCAGCTGGCGAGAGTGTTGCAGAAACAAAAAGCACTGATTCGGCTCCCGAAGAGAATACCAGCCCAAATACCGAGGCTGAACCTAAAGAGGAGGACACATCAATTGCCGGACGCCTTGGAATCAAGGAAGATGACACTGTCCTAGCATACTATGATGCAGTCCGCACGCTTGCCGAGACCGGTAGCTGGCCAGGTGGTTCTTCAGTAGGTGAGGACCTTCCTACAGCTAATATTAGTTTCTCGATTGCTGACGTGGATGCTGATGGAAATAATGAGCTCATCCTCAAATGCGTCACTGAGAGTTCCTCTTCTTCACTTGAGGCAATCTATGAACTGAAGGATGGCGAGCTGGAATATGAGATGTCCGAGTTCCCCGGACTTGAATTCTATGCAAGTGGCAATGTAAAAGCAAACTGGGCCCACAATCAGGGACTTAACCCTGATATCTGGCCCTACAATATCTATATCTATAACAAAAGCAGCAACACCTACAAGTATAAGGGCTTTGTGGACAGCTGGGACAAGCGCTATCACGACACAGACTACGAGGGCAACGACTTTCCTCCCGAGTGTGACATTGACGGTGACGGCATCCTGTATTCAATCCACTACAACGAGGATTATGCCTACGGATATATCCACGACGGGTCCGACTGCGAACGCCTGAACAGTGAAGTATTTGGCGACCAAAAGCTGGAACTCACCTTTATTGATGCTAGCGAATTATTGTAATTTGACACAGCAGAACTGTGAAATATTGAAGTTGTAAAGCGGACATTCGCAATCCGCTTCGCGCCGCAGCTTATCTGCGTTCAAGATAGAGCAGATAAAATCTAGGTTACCTCAAATCAGGGTTGCACTAATAGATTAGTCCTAACACCACTAGGAACCATACCAGTTCATCGCAAACCATAAGAAACCCTAAATCCCGATGAACCAGAG
>DCHL01000135.1:1221-6527 GCA_002317595.1 Lachnospiraceae bacterium UBA1753
CCCGATGAACCAGAGAATTGCCTCTTTCATCGAATACCTCAAGAAACTTAATTTCCCGATGAACCAGAGCATCGCCTCTTCATCGAATACCTCAAGAAACTTAATTTCCCGATGAGCCAGAGCATCGCCTCTTCATCGCGTACCTTAAGAAACTAAATATCCCGATGAACCAGAGCATCGCCTCTTCATCGAATATTATAAGAAACAAATAATCCCGATGATTTTACCCTGAAAATTTCATCGCGCATCTCAGGAAACCCTAAATCCCGATGATAGCGCTATGAAACCATCATCGCACACCTCAGGAAACCCTAAATCCCGATGAACCGGGAGAGGCAACTATCAGAATAAGGGAAGCGTATCAAAACAAGCTAGCCATAACAAAACAAAAATCATCTCTTATTTACAGCTTCGTATTAACTCCGTTCAGGTTCACATACTCATCGTCGGAAAGTGGTATAACCACACATTTTTTCCCGTCTATAACTTCTGAATGTATCTGAGGAACCTTTCCGGGCTTGACTCTCAGGATGACATCGTAAGCCTGGGAGAAGCCTGACTCCTGCCCCATCTGCTCAGTGTCGGCAGCGGCAACAGCCTCGAAGGTCTTGTTGAGAAGCTCCGTCTGAAGCTCAGATACCTGCTCCTCGAGTTCGTCCTCTCTCTGTTCCTTCTTCACTGCTGCTAATTTTTTCTCATCGACAACTGCAGCTATTGAAGGAAGCTCATCGTCCTTGTTCTCAAATACTTCCTTGAAGCTCTCCTGAATCTGCTCGACGATGGCATAGGGGATATCATTCTCCTGAAGGACCTCTGCAATAATGTTTGTTGTGAGGGGTGCACTCTCATCAGCGAAGCTCTCACCAAAAGCATCCTCCTCCACAGGAATCTTATCCTGAAGACTCTCCTGAATTGAGATCATGACGCTGTCATCATCACCTGTAATAGGCGCCAGTGCATTCTTGACGATTGCATGGAAAGTAAGCTTCTGGTCTGTCGTCGTTCTCTTTGAACCGGTTCCAAGAGCCATCTCGACAAAGTTCCTTCTAGAATCCTTGGGGTCCTTCACATAGAAAGTGAGATTGTGGACATCCGCTGACCTGTCAGCAAACGAAGGGAACATGAATCCCACATCAGGCATGTCGACAACCCAGTCCCTGATTCTCGGTCCAATCCTATTGTCATCAGCCAGATATCCAAGACCAGGCTTTGACAGATTCACAGGACAGATTGCAGTCAGAATATAGGGGAACATCTCCTCAGACTCATCAAGCTTCATATTGTCAGTGGTCTTGAGCGGCACATCATACACATCGTAGAACACCAGAATCAGGTAATTGCCCACATAATCATAGTGCTCAATTATCTGCTCATACAGCCTGTCAAGGAGGTCATCGTTCTTAAGTTCAGAGGCACGAAGTCCCATGAAGAACTGCTGCATTCCGCCGTTCTCCTCAGCCTCATTAGGAAATGGAAGCTCAAGCAGGTTGTTTCCCAAAGTACCAGACAGTGCCTTCTTTGCAATCTCCAGATACTTATAGAATTCCTCGTCCTCGAGATTCAGGAAGGTCTCGGAAAACTGAGTAACCTTCTCATGGGATGCATCGACATAGCAGCCTGCAAGACGCTGTATCGTACATTCTTCCTTCTTAAGTCTTCTCTTTATTTCATTAATATCCTTCTTAGTTACCATCTTTATCACCTCTCATTTTGTTTTCAGTGCTACCTGAATCTATATTTTCCTTTTCCGTAACCCGTTACAGGTTCTATTATTTCATGCACTAACATCAAATTTATAAGTTCAGAAGAACGAGAAGATTTTAGTCCTGTAATCTTCTCAACAATAGAACGTCCAAATATTGTGGTTTTACCACATTCTTCAAACAAGGATGCTATATGCATAGCTGTCTTGGACCTGACTGATTCGTCAATGTTTGATAAACACTTTTCAATGTCCGCTTTTGTGCTTTCAATGTCCGCTTTTGTGCCTTCAATGTCCACTTTTATGCTTTCAATGTCCGCTTTCAACAAACCACTTATGTGCATAGACCGATTATGTAGCTCATTCTTTTCATCCAAGAGCAGATTTCTAAGAAACAATTCCAAATATTCCGTTGTTTCATGAACACCATTTTTCAGGTTATTATAATTTGCTCTTACTAAAGAATTTCTAAAATACCACGCATTCTTTGCAAAAATATCATTTGTAGCCTCAAAGCCTAATGTTCTCAAATACTTGATAAAAAATACTGCTGTCGTTCTGGTGTTACCTTCTCCAAATATATGGATTTGCCATAATCTCGACACAAAAATAGCCAGATGGTGAATAATTTCATCCATACTCAATTTTTTATAGCTAAATTTTTTCTCTTCCAAAAAATCATATTCGAGAGTGGCTCTAAGTTCCGAAGCACTACCATATAAAACGGTTGCTCCATCGAGCACCCATTCCTTTTTTGTAATATTGTAATCACGTATTTTACCCGCATGATTATATATTCCAATAAATAATTTCTTGTGTATAGAGATATATTCATTTGGGGTAAAACTAAAAGCATTTTCTGATAAAATCTTTGCTATTCGAAGTGCTACTTTATCCGCTTCCTCAGTTCTATCATCAACATCCTTTTTCGGTTTTTCCTCGTAATAACTATTCAATAATTCACTGGCTTCATCGATAGAAATATCTCCTTCAATATTTTTTATCGCAGTATTAATTAAATATTGTGAAGTTTTAAGTCCATCAACTGCCTGCAACCCAATTGCAGTATGCCAAGCATATCCTTTGTCTCGTTTTTCTGGCTCAGACTCTTTTATATATTCTTTAAATGGATCTCTATCCATGCCAACTACACTCCAATTATACACATTATGTCGAGAAAAAATTAATAATACTATTATACTCCATTTGCGGCCAGAAATCGACCACTAGTTCGGCTATGACCTATGTTAAGAAGGCTACCTGATCGCTTTGACAAAGGAAATCATCCCATTGTCCTCGTCGATTAGTACTTCAAGGTCAAAAATATCCGCGAAGTCATCCACCGATATTGCAACCAGATAGGATGAGCGAACAAGACTCATCTCATCATCTGCAGTCAGATACTTGATATCCTGTTTTTTGCCGTTCTTATAGATGCCAAATTCCTTAACGTTCTGGTTGCGGTCCCGCCTTGCCTTGATGCTCCACTTCGCATCCTCTGTCCGCCAGCTGATCTCACCCTTCTTATATTTCACTTTACAGGGAATCCCCAGCGCCTTTGTGTAATTCTCCATAAGCTGTGGGGCATACTCTTCGTCTGTCAGGCCGAGATTAAGCTTGATTACATATTTTTTCCACGGATAATAATAGAAGCAGGAATAATTGTCATACCCCTTCCTATCTCGCAGGTTATTGATAAGCCTCCGCGACAGGGCATCCTCGTAGGCAGAGTCAGAAATCTCAACCCCGTTGATATAGATATTCCCAAGCGCCTCCCTGTGCACCCTCTCAAGCTGCGACTCTGGGACGGTTGCATCCTCTATCACCCCATCCTTCGCCGCCTCAGCGTGCCTGTAGGCAAACAGGTCGTACAGCTCCTTGTAATCAAGGTCACCATCTATGTCGACTCCCATAATCTGGCTGTGCTTCTCGTCGCCATCATCACCTGCCCACACATAATCAAAACGCACATTCCGGATAGGATTCTCTAAGAGCCACTCCTTGGAATTGTAGGCAAGCTCCTCGCGGTAGATGGTATCCGCCTCAACAAGCGTCCCCACAATCTTCTCAAGCTCACAGAAGGATGAGTATGTGTACCTCCCCCGGTCATTTTGCACTAGTTCCCCGAGCACTGCGTCAATCCTGTCCTTGTACAGTTCGTGGACCGCATCAGCGTAATAAACCCTGATACTGTCACTATATCCGAGCGTCCCCCCATCAATGCCAAAGGGCGCAAGCGTGCTCACGACAGAAAAGTTCAGGTCCCTCTCCTTCGACCTGAACTCATAGGTATCCACCTTCGGCCGGCTCTCCTCATCGTTGACAACCGACAGATATTCATATTTTTCTGAAGGAACAGCCTCCTTGACCGCCTTCATTACTTCCGAACTCTTGGCTGGCTTATCGTTAATACCCTTACACCCCGAAATGGAGCATACAGTTATCGCCGAAAAAATAAGGAGGCCAATCCATTTCCTGCTTTTTTTCATATCTTCCTATACTTCACTGCTAAAGCCCTAACTTCACTGCCAAAGCCCTAACTTCACTCTCTGCCACCTTACAGTGACCTCACCGGAATCCATATCTCGCTTCGCCCATCGCCATACCACTCGACATTTGCCTTTCCATCAAGGGCATATTCCGTATTTCCAGGGAGCCATTCCTTCCAGATACGCATGTCAAGCTCCTGGATTGCTGCCGGGTTCTCACCAAAGCACTCAAACACTGCCCATTCCTGAGCGGGGAGCTCGTAGTTTACATAACAACATTGTGATATATTCTTGCAGTTTACATAACTTTCCTGCACCAAAGGTCCGCGGTTGACATAACTCGCATATAAATTCTTCCCCAGATTGCCATTGTCCTCTTGACCACCGCGGTCACTAGCCTTGGCTATCATATAATGGAACCTGCTCTCATCAATATCATCGATGCAGATTCCAAACTCGCCTTCAAAGTCCATGTCGGAAGCGACCTCGTCCCAGAAGAGAGGTATCATATCCTGCGCAGTCTCAGATTCAAACTCCCTGATATAGCCCTCCACCACAAATCCGCTCTTCCTCAGCACTCTGCAGTCAATCTGATCGCCGCCCTGCACCGAGATGCTGAGCCGCAGCGGCAGGAACGGCCTGACTGCAGCCCCCTGCCGTACCGCCACAGGGCTTGAACCGTGAAATCTGGTGAAGGCTTTGGTGAAGCTCTCAGGTGTCTCAAACCCATAATCCAGTGCGACGTCAATCACCTTGCGGTCTGTCCTTAACAGTTCCTGTGCTGACTGATATAGTCGACGGTTTCTGATGTACGCTGAAAGCGAATACCCCGTCAGTATCTGAAAGCCCTTCTGGAACAGCATCGGCGACATATAGGTCTGCCGAAGCACAGCCTCGGCGCAGTCCTCATCAAGAAGATGCTCTTCAATATATTTTATTGCCTGTTTAACAAGAGTAAACCACTCCATTTTTCATCCCCATATATCTGACTCACCCACAAGCGGGCTGCAGAACATCCTAAGCTTCTTATCGTCCTTCCACATATTATACAACAAATCGTGATTTTCATCAGCGTTAACCATAAGCTTTGCAATTTCGTCGAGTTTCACAAAATC
>DCHL01000059.1:0-3615 GCA_002317595.1 Lachnospiraceae bacterium UBA1753
TACACAGTTAAGTATAAGAAGAATGTGAACGCTGGTACCGCCTCTGTTGACATTAAGGGTAAGAAAAATTACGCAGGCAAGGCTACGAAGACCTTCACTATCAATAAGCTTACAATCTCTGACAACAAGATCAGTGTTGCAGTGCCTTCTGTTAAGCTTGCAAGTGGAAGCCACACAACCAAGCCTGTTGTAACCCTTCTTGACGAGACAGGAAGGACAGTGAAGACACTCAAGGCTGGTAAGGACTACACAGTATCCTTTGCCAACAACACGGCAAAGACAGCTGAGGCTGAGTGTATCATCACCGCGAAGGATGGCAGTAACTTCTGCGATTCAAGGACTGAGACGTTTGCGATTTCGGATAAAAATATCGCAGATTCTTCACTGGTAATTTTTGGCACAATTGATGCTAAGAGCTACACAGGAGCTCCCGTTACGGTATCTGCAAATGAGCTTGCAGAGGTTGTGAAGAGCGCAAGTGACGGCAGCACAATTGAGTATGGCAGGGATTACAAGGTCGCATACTTTAACAATGTGAACGCAGGTAAGGCTGTTCTCAGAGTCATCGGAACTGGTGAGTTCTACGGAACAAAGGACATCAAGTTCACAATCAGCAAGTATGATATGGGAGCTTCCGATGCCGAGTACACACTGCTCTTTGATGGTGTGGAAGCTGGAACCCAGACCTACGATTACACTGGCGCCAAGATTAAGCCTGTCGTGACACTGACCTTCAACGGCCGCAAGCTCACGGAGGGCAAGGACTTCAAGGTTAAGTGCACAGCCAACAAGAATGTGGGTAAGGCAACAGCGACGATCAAGCTTAAGGGAAGCTTCAAGGGAAGCATCTCAAAGGAATTTGAGATTAAGTCTTGGAGCCTTGAGGATGCCGGCACAACTATTGAGGTTGCTGATGCGGATTACAACTTCGGAAAGCCAGTCAAGGCGAAGGTTACTGTGAAGCGTGCGTTTGGCGAATCCTTTGTGACAATCAGCCCTAAGGCTGTGAAGCTTGAGTACAAGGACAATACAAACCCTGGAACCGCTGAGGTTAAGATTACTCCTGCAAAGAGTGACGGATATATTACAGGATCGGTAACAGAGAACTTTACAGTTGCTGAGATTGATATACAGAAGGCATCTGTTGGAAAGATTAAGCCGCAGACTCTTGGCGACGGCGCTGTGGAGCCTGCAGTCACAGTTAAGATTGGCAAGAAGAAGCTCACTAAGGATAGGGATTACACCTTAAGCTACAGCAATAACACCGCTAAGGGTACGGCGGCAGTAGAGATTACTGCAGTTGATGGTTCAGGCTTTGCTGGAAGCAAGACAGTTTACTTCACAATCAAGTAAAGATAATCATCTGGTGAAGAAATGAATTACTGGCCGACATAGGAATCTATCTTGGCTTCGCTATCGAGACGTAGTGCGATTATGGTCTTAAGGATCATATAATTGACTACGTCTCGTGCTATTTCATCCTCAAACTTCGGCTTCATCTCTGCGGGGAAACGGTGCACCAGGAAATGAACCTGGTAATCATCGGCGTGTCTTGAGATGAACGAACTCACATAGAGACCGTTCTTTACAGCCGTGATGATATCGTCGTCCTTGATTTCTAGATTGAGCTTGTAGGTAGGCGACGTGAGCCTTATCACTTCAAGAATATTGGTGAACCTGCTGTCAACAATTTCCGCGATGGAGTAGTCCATCTTGTGAAGTGTCATGTTGGATAAAAATTTGTAGTCAAGCTCGTTGTCGAGGACGTAATTTAGCATATCGCGTGGTGTAGTGGCCATATTTTTTCCCGCTTTCTAATAAAATTCTAAATAGTATCGTGATATTCTCGGAAACAATCAAGATGATATTCACGGTGACAATCTCTGCTATGGTTATAGTGATATTTTCAACGATTATCTCTGTGTCGATTTTCTGACTATTTATTCCCTATTTATAACGCATATTGAAATATTTGTAAAATTCGGCAATTTTTTATAACAATATTCAGTTTAAACGTTTACTTGAAGTAAATAGTACTTTTTTTAATTTCAAAAAAAATATATAATGGACACTAGAGACTGACGTAAAATTCAGTTAGTTATCGTAAATCAATTGGAGGGTATAATATGTTAGTAAACACAAAGGCAAAAGTTGGTGTTTTCTCTATTGCGCTGGGAGCATATCTTCCCCAGTTTCCTCAGCTGGTTCCTGAGTTTGAGAGCCAGTTTGATGCATTCAAGAAGACAATCCCCGACACAGTAGAAATCATTGATGGTGGAATGGTTACCACTAAGGAGCAGGCAATGGTAGCAGGCGACAAGTTCCGTGCTGCAGATGTTGACCTTGTATTCCTTCAGATGCTTACATATGCAACATCATACAACGTTCTTCCTGTTATCAGAGATCTTGACGTACCTGTAGTTGTTGTTAACGTACAGAAGAAGCTCGCTCCTGATTATGAAAATACAGATATTCCGATCTGGCTTGGAGAACTCTACGCATGTGGAGCAACAGGCGAGGCAATTGCTGACCTTCAGAGAGCAGGCAAGAGATATGCTTGTATCACTGGCGTTGTTGAGGGTGGAGACCCTGGCGTTCAGGCTGAGATCGATGACTGGTGCAAGGCTGCTCAGGTTAGAAGACGCTTCCGTCAGACCAACATCGCTCAGATTGGAAGACCTTATCCTGGTATGATGGATCTCTACATCGACGAGACCAACCTTTACAACCGTATGGGCCTTTACACAAAGCAGTTTGACTGGGAAGACATGTGGGCAATCGCTGATGACATCACAGATGAGGATGCTATCCGCGCTAAGGCTCAGGACATTCTTGATACATTCGATATCGAGGGTGGCGGATCCATCGAGGAAGTTTGGGAGATGGCTAAGTACGTTGTTGCTTTTGAGCAGTGGGTTAAGGACGAGGATCTCGGACTTGTTGCTTCTCATTACGCAGGCAAGGCTCAGGGCCAGGCTGGTGTCCTTGACAGTATGCTCATCCCTGCATTCTCTATGCTGATCAAGCAGGGTACAGCTTGTGCAGTTGAGGGTGATATCAAGGTTGCTATGGCAATGAGTATCCTCAAGACTATTTCAGGAATGGGACAGCTCTCAGAGATGTACTCTATCGACTTCAACGAGGACATCTGCATCATCGGTCATTCAGGCTCAGGCGATGCTGATATCTCTGCTAAGAAGCCTACAATGAAGATTGTTAAGGTATTCCACGGCAAGGTTGGTGGCGGATACCTCACACAGTTCTATCCTCACCTTGGACCTGTTACATACCTCGCAATCACACAGGATGGCGACGGCAAGTTCAAGTTTGTAGTTGCTGAGGGTATCAACGAGGAAGGACCTATCTTCACATTCGGTGATACCAACATGAGAACACGCTTCACATTAGGCGCAAGAGAGTTCTGCAACCGTTGGAGTGAGGCAGGCCCTACCCACCACATGGCTGCTGCTTCAGGAAGACACATCGACACAATCCTTAAGGTTGCTAAGATCCTCAACGTACCTGTAGACATTGTTTGTAGATAACGTCCTAAGGGGGGACCCTCGTCAGTGGGGGGATTCCTTAGGATAGGCGAAGAAATGCTAGCATTAAGTT
>DCHL01000059.1:3668-4238 GCA_002317595.1 Lachnospiraceae bacterium UBA1753
CGGCTCTGCCGGTGGCCGTTTTGTGGTTTGCGCTCTCTTGTTTTCGTTAGATTTTGCTTTTGCGCGTTAGATTATGCCGTTTTGTGCGTTTTGGGTGTAATTTCTAGGAAATTTCATGATATTCCACCACAGCCTTTTAGGTTTCTGGAGCGCAATTCGGAAAAGTGGTGTAAGATGCCTTCTAATATGACATTTTTCCACCATTTTGAAAATGAGCAGTGGTGGAAAAAACACGAAAATGGCTTGCGTTCCACCATAGACCAAAGGAAACTAATCAGAAATCATCTTGGGGATGGTGGAATTCTGCTAGATACTCATAATATTCCACCATTTCAGAAATTGGTTTCTTAAGAAAATGGTGTAATCTGTCTGCATTCTTTTGATATTACTCCCTATTCCAAAATCACGCGTGAAGTGTGCGGTGTAATTCGGGAGATTATTCCTAATATTCCACCCATTTAGGGCGTAACAGAACCTGAAGCGAAGTGCGCAGAAGAAACCTATAGTGAGTGCGCAGAAGAAACCTATAGTGAGTGCGCAGAAGGAACCTATAGTGAGTGCACAGAAGGA
>DCHL01000059.1:4319-5493 GCA_002317595.1 Lachnospiraceae bacterium UBA1753
GAAACCTATAGTGAGTGCACAGAAGAAACCTATACCGAAGAAATACAAGAAAGCGCGCTGTCCTGAGAAGAAACAAGAAAGAGCTGCGGCACTTTTCGGCGCCACAGCTCTTATTCATCACTTCACGCATTCATTGGAAGTTCTGAAAGGTCCTGCCCCGGGAGGTCAAGACCTGAGAGGTCGAGACCTGCAAAGAGGGAAGCCATCGAGAACGCGAGTGGTTCGATTGGTGTATCCTTCTTGGATTCGAGGTAAGTCTC
Organism: Lachnospiraceae bacterium UBA1753; assembly: GCA_002317595.1. Taxonomy (GTDB): domain Bacteria; phylum Bacillota; class Clostridia; order Lachnospirales; family Lachnospiraceae; genus UBA1753. Next base: position 4,580 of record DCHL01000059.1, read on the forward strand.
ATTGAATCTGAAGTCCGGCTCGAGGCAGAGTCTTCTATATAATCTTGCTGTATTTACGGCATCTGCAAGTCCGTCGTGGGCACGTCCTTCAAAGACGATGTCAGATATGGTGAGAGCCTCATTGAGGCTGACGGGCTTGGTGGTTCCAAGCTTCTCATCAAATATTGCCTGGCAGTCAATCCATCTGCCGAGTATCCTGTCGATGCAGTCAATATGAATATTCTTAACGAGCGTCTCGCGCATTAGCTGCGTGTGGTCTGACATGCTCCAGGATACAGCTGATACCTCGCGGCCATCAATCCATGAAGCAAAGTCCTCAAGAACACTTGCAAGTGTTGCTTCTTCCTTAAGCATCTCGTTTGAGATTCCTGTGAACCTCCTGATCTGAGGACTTACGGTTCCGTATTCAGGTCTGACAAGACGGTTGAATCTGCCGAGCTCATTGTGCTCCTCGTCCATCATTACTGCCCCAATCTGGATGATTTCATCCGTGAACTTCTTACCCTTTACCATCCACTGGGGTGGTATCTTACAGAATTCAAAATCGATTACTACAAAATATTCCATAACCTTCTCTCTCCTTAATATAAAATGTGATTTTTGTTGTATCCCCCATACAGAAGCAATTTTCTGTTGTACAGATAATAATATCGCAGACGAGGTGTCCCATAAACGGCACTATGAGCGGAATACTTGTGGCTATTATGTGGATACCACAAATTGTGAGCGTCTGATTTTTCGGAGCGTGAAAAAATAAGTGAAGAGAGTGAAAGGCAACGTAGATCGAGGAAACCAAACAACACGTTGCCTCGGAGGTGCAGGAAGAGTAAGTGAAGAGTTTGGAAAGCAACGGAGAACTCGGAAACTTCCATTTCCGTTGCCCTGCCACTGCGCGAGAAGCAAGTGAGGGGTCG
>DCHL01000018.1:0-14305 GCA_002317595.1 Lachnospiraceae bacterium UBA1753
AAAAATCATCTTTTCTGTAAGCGAGACATCCTGGAATAAAGTAATGTCCGAATAATGGCGTAACATAATGTTCCCTACACCAGCCATCCTACATTATGTGAAAAAATATGTGTACCTACGCATCGTAGACCATCAGCTGCTTTTCCTCCTCCGTTTCCTCGGTCGGCTGTGCGCCTCCCTGTATGCCTGAATTTCTGCAAGTGCCTTCGCATAGTCGCGCTCGAATAGTTCCTCCATGCACTGGCGTTTCAGAAGTTCGCCGTCCACCCGCTCTGACAGGGTGTCCACCACAAATTTTTTACTCTTAGCAGCGTATTTCGGAAGTTCGTTCACTTCAAGTAAGTGGTTAAGTTCTGGGCGCCAGAGAAATCCCATCTGCCTGATGAGCTTGCGCCGCAGATCCGGCCTTGGACTGATGGCAGGTTCTTTGAGTACATAAAAATCAAGACCCTCACCAACCTGCTCAACGGTGATAATACCCCACCACTCTGGCACATGCTCCTCAATGGAGTGCGCATGCTTCGTGCCCACAACCGCAAAGCACCTGTCGCAGTACCTGTTGTAATCTCCAATCTGCCGCTTAAGCCTGGCATAGGTGTCCGCATCGCTCTTAATCTCGAATCCGTAGAGCATCTCCTCGGTAATCATCAGGACATCGGCCCGCGTCTTACCCATCTGCTTTTCCTCGAGTATGCGCATCTTACCAAAACGCTCCTCAAGGAACTCAAACAGTGGCTCCCTTATATCCTTGTCATGCAGTTTTCCCATAGTACCCCCGCCTTAATTCCCAGACATTATTTTTATAACAAAAAATAATAATCCCAGTTCGATATTTGTGATATTATTTATAAGATTGTTCATTACTGAATTATCATAGGATAGTTCATTACCGAATTATCACAGGATTACTTATTACAGAATTATCACAGGATAGTTCAACACAGAATTAACACAGAAAGATATTATCATAGATTGCCTGAGGGAATAAGATGTCAGCAAGATTTTTCATAATAATATATGCCGTTATCAACCTGCTCTACGAATTGTTCATGACCATGCTCTCCGACTTCCAACGCAGGAAGCCTCTGCCCGAGGAGGTTTCGGACATATACGAGCCCGAGCGCTACCAGACATACCTCGCCAGAGTGGCCGATTTCAAGCGCAGCGACATAGTCTTCAATGGACTCAACCTGATCATCGACATCCTGCTCGTGCTCTCGCCGCTGTACCACTTCATCGAAGTCATCTGCCGCCGCAATCCCTACGCGATTCTGATTGTGACCTACATCATCATCTGGATGGTGTCCACGGCTATCGGTACACTGCACAAGTATTACGAGACCTTTCACATTGAGGAAAAATATGGCCTCAACCACAAGGACCTGCATGAGTTCACCCGCGAACTGGTACTGACTGACGGACTTGAGCTGGTACTGATGATTGTCCTGTCCTTCTTCATTGTGTTCGTAAGCGAGAACCTAAGCACCTGGACCAGTGGCTTTTCCATCGGCTTTCTGAAGTCGCTCCTCCTCTGCGTGGGACTTGGCGTTGCAATTCTCGTCCTGCTCCAGTTCCTAAAGGGCATCTCTGTCCTGGTCATGAAAATCCAGTACAGCATGACGCCACTTCCTGAGGGTGAGCTTCGCGATAAGATAAATGCGCTTCAGGCCTCAAGCCGGAAGAAGGTGCAGAAAATATACGAGTACAACGAATCCAAAAAGAGCCCCAGGAAAAATGCATTCCTGCTTAAATTCCTATGGCTCCGCGAGTTCGGTATCGCTGATAATTTTTTGAACGAAAACGATGAAGATGAACTGCTTGCAGTCCTCTCCCACGAAATCGGGCACCTCAAACACAAAAAGAACGTATGGGACTTCATCGGCTACGGCCTGTGGGTATTCTGGCTGATTCTAATCGCAGTCATGATTTCTCACCCTGGAATCATCCTTGCGATAAATGCCTGGACAAGAAATTCGTTTGACCTTTCTGTAAACAACTATTATATTCTTATAATAATGTTTTCGGATATTGTTAAGCCGCTCCTGTTCATCCACAAGATATTCAGCACGCACAAGACTCGCATGGAAGAGTACGAGGCAGACCGCGAAGCTGTTTCAAACGGGTTTGGAGAGGCACTTATCACAACCTTTAAGACACTCAGCTGCGATGAGCTCATAAATGTTAATCCTCATCCACTTATTGAGTTTCTTGAGTATGACCATCCGGGAATGTACCGCCGAATCAAGGCGATACGCGATTTAGAATAATTATTGTTCATTCATACGTACAAAAAATATGACAAATACATCAGAATTTCACAAAAGAATAGATTGGATTGATATGGCCAAGGGCTACGGCATGCTATTAGTCATCCTCGGGCATGTCGGTTGTGGCCCACTGGAGAAATGGATCTACAGCTTTCATCTGCCGCTTTTCTTCTTCCTGTCAGGACTTGTCTTCCATTCAAACATTGGATTCCTCGACTTTTTGAAGAAGCGTGTCAAGGGTATATTAATACCCTATTTCTGTCTCGGAATGACCGTTGTGCTGTTTGAAGTTTTCTTCAACTTCTTTACGCAGCAACAGCCCATTGTCGAACCTTTCCTTAATAAGACACGGGATCTGATTGTGCAGATCCGATGCTGGGATTTATGGTACTTAGCAACGCTGTTTTGTGCAGAGATCATTTTCTATATCATAGTAAAAATTGGAAAGTCTACCCCTAAGATTGGTCTCATCACTATAGTCATCACTGCCATTGGCTTCATCTACTACGGATGCGGCGGTCAGGGGCTTATATGGAATATGGATGTGGTCTTCTTCGCTCTGTTCTTCCTTTTTGCAGGACTTGTCTGCCAGCGAACCTTCGGAAGCCGCATACTTGACTACCTTGATAAATCCCGTACTGCCGAGATACTGATATTCTTGGCATGCTGGACTGTTAATATCGGTCTGATGTATGCCAACTGGAAGTTGACAGGCCAGCAGTTTGAGATGTATATGGGTACCTACGGAAACCCTCTGCTCTCCTTCCCCGCTGCCATCGCAGGAACCTGGGGCATTATCATCCTCGCCAAATGGACAGACTTCAGATTCATCCGCTACATCGGTGTCCACTCGCTCATCTACTTTGCATGGCATCAGACAATCATTATGCCGCTGATTGAAACATTCTTAGGATTATTTGGAGTTCATACAGACGAGACAACCGGACTCTTCCTGACACCTGGACCATGGATTTTCCAGTATGTAATGATACTGATTATTCTTACCGCAATAAGTCAGATATTGTCAGTCACTCCGCTCAAGTTCATGATAGGAAAGTAAGTGCAGCGCGCCCTCGCGGCGCGCTGTTTTTTGCGCAGCTCTGTGGTACGTCGTTTTGCGCAGCTCTGTGGTACGTTGTTGTATGTATGGCTCTCAGAAAGAGAAACGGGTGTGTTTTCTTCTTTGCTTTTGAGTTATGTCAACCATTTTTATTCTAAGCACCTGTTCCTAACATTATGTCAACCTATCATTCCTATCATCACTCATATATCAAGTTATTACAGGCTCCCCAAATCACATATTGAAGTTATGTAAACATATTGTATTGGCTATATCAGTGTTTATAGTGTAAGCCAATACGGCTTTTTTCTATTCTGTATAGGCTTAGTATGCTTTTTCCTAAATAGCCACTATTTCAACTTAATTCCAACTATAGGCTACTTCCCGTTTTCCTTATTTAGCCTATATTCGCCAGAAACCGCAATTGATTAACTGTATAGGCGCACATCATTTTTAAGCAAGAAGCCTATACAATTCCAAAATTTGTTGTATAGGCTTCTTCGTTCTTTCCCCACCTAGCCTATACTCCTCCCAAAACTCTCTTCCTCCCTCATTAGTGGCTTCCTCGCTCTTTCCCTATCAAGCCTATACACCTCCCCAAAACTCTCTTCCTCCCTCATTAGTGGCTTCCTCGCTCTTTCCCCGTCAAGCCTATACTCCTCCAAAAACTCACTTTCCTCTCATTAGTGGCTTCCTCGCTCTTTCCCCGTCAAGCCTAAAAAGGCCTCGCTCCAAGGAAAGGAACGAGGCCCAAAACTCACTATGAACAACCACACCAGGCACTCAAATCAACTCTGTGTGCAGGTTACGCCTATAAAATTGCAGGCGCTTGTGTATCTCTGTCACCATACTCTGCCTTAAAAATGCAGGTGCTTGTGTATCTCAGTCATCATACTCTGCCTTAAAAATGCAGGCGCTTGTGTATCTCAGTCACCATGCTGCGGCCTTTGAAAACGGCCATGCCGATGAAGGAAATAAGCGTGATGATAAGGCAGATGCTCCAGGGAAGAAGGATGTCCCCAGGCACCACAACCTGAATGACATAGGTGACAGCTCCCACTAGGATATTGACCAGCAGATACACCATCGCATTCTCGGATTTATCAGCAAGACACATCACAAAGTTAAAGAACAGCACTGCACTTATGGAGATTGGTGCAATATAGTGGAAACAGATTCCCCAGAAACCGAAATACCAGGAAGTCACAATCAGAAGGACAAGGCATCCAAAGGTCGTGAGGGTAACAAGACGCACCGGCGTAACCCTTCCCCTTATGACACTCCTCAAAAAGAGCTCGAAGGCAAGGGCCCACAGCACTACTGCCACGCTCCAGTGGAAACGAGATGTCTTGACCACGAAGAAATCGACTACTACACAGATGACAATGGCTGACAGCACAACGAAGAGCTGCAGCTTATATAACAATGCCAGTTTTCTAAGTCTCTCAGTAATTACGGGCCATATTCCAGGAGTCTCCTTACCCATCAGGGCATTTTGGCACAGAGGACAGATTCTCGTGTGACCTCCAACCGATATATCACAGCTTAAACATCTTTTCATAACAAACCACCCTGTAAAGCGGACATTCGCAATCCGCTTCGCTTCTTGCTCATGAACGCAGGCTGCTTCGCAGCTTGTCTGCATTCAAACATCTTTTCTCGCATTTCTATATAGAACTACACATGAACGTGCAGGACCACACATGAACGTGCAGGACCACACAGGAACGCGCAGGACCGCGCAGCTCTACACAGGCGCAGCTCTGCTCAGGACCGCGCGGCTCTACTCCAGCACTTCAGAAGCATACAGCTTCACCTCAATATCATCGCCCCTCAAGAACTGGACGAAAGTCCTGAGTACGCTCGTGTTAGAGTATGCTGATGACACACCAAGCACCATGTCCTTATCATAGCTCATCATAGTCATGAACATACTGCCAGTACTGCAGTATGCGCTATACCCTTCGATGTAGGGTTCCATCATCTCTGGCACTCGCATCACTCCAAGATTTGAGAGTACTGCCGTAACAGACTTCTCCTCAAGCTTTGTAAAATAGCGAACAACCGGCTGCTTGATGAAGAGCGGCGCAACCCTGGCAACAATAATCTGCTCAAGGCCCGCGTAATTATTCATCTGCTGTTTTATTTTTTCAGGCTCCAGCGCATCCTTCATTCTCCTGTCAAATTCAAGGATAAGGTCAGATAGTTCTTCCTCGCCTGTAAAGGTGTACTTCACATCCACGTTGTTGAAAAAATTTCTTGTTGTAGCGGATGGAAAATAATTTCGTAAATTAACTGGCATCGATATTGTGATGGGCTTCTTGCGCATCCGCGCCGGCATATCCTGATAGAAGGCCGCCATAAGAAGCGCCCCCATATAGCTGGTAGGCCCAACCTTATACTCCTTTGCCTTCGCCTTAACCGCTGCCATATCAAGATGGAGTTCAAAGAATCTGAGCTGGTTATAAGGAAGCTTGGCACTCTGTGGATGGTATGCCTTGTCCCTAAATAATTTTTTCGCAGGAACACACTTCTCATCACAGTAATGGCTGAAGCTGTCACGCTCCCTGTCATCGGCAGATGACTGGCTGCCAAGCGTGATACCTTTCAGCTCCTCATGGTGCATCAGTTTCAGATAATTGAGAACCAGGATGTGGAGGAAATCAAGCGCACCGGTTCCGTCACTGATTGCATGAAAAAGTTCAAGATTGATACGCTTCCCATAGTAGGTGACCTGATAGTGGAGAATTCCCTTATAGTCAGGGCCATAGAGAAGCGGACAGGGTCTCTCATTCTCCTCATGAACCAGAGCTCGGGCACTGGTAGATTCCATATAATGCCAGAAAAATCCACGCCTTATCCTGATCTGGAACTGAGGCCGGAGCTTCACAGTTCTGTCGAGAGCCTCCTGCAGACGGACGGGGTTAATCTCCTCCGTCAGGGTACAGCTCACTCGCAAGGTTCTTGTGTCACGCTTATTTCTCGTGGCGAGAAAGACCTTGGCCACATTATCAAGTTTGTACCAGTTGTTTACGTTGCTCAATTTGTCACCTCAAAAATAAAGTCACGAACGGCGTCCAGCGCCTTGACTGCGGCTGCAATCGGCATCTGCTGGAACACATGCCAGCAATTCTTGTATACCTGAAGCCTGCACAATACTCCCTGCTTAAGAGCCTTCTTTGCAAGAAGTTCACTGTCAGAGCGAAGTATCTCGTGGCTTCCAACCTGAACGAGCATTGGTGGCAGGCCGGTAAGGTCCGCAAGAAGCGGACTGTAGCAGGGCTTTGAGTAATCATCAAATCCAGCATAGGCCTCTCTCACAGATATGACATACTCGTAGGATAGCATAGGATCCTTATCTGCGCAGTTTACATAACTCGGGTTAACCGCTCTCATATCAGTCCAGGGACTCATAAGGACAAGGGCCTTAGGAAGTAGGCGCTGTGCGTCGCGAAGACGTATGCACAGCTCCAAAGCCATATTGCCACCTGCGGAATCACCGCACAAAATTATCTGTCCAGCACCATACCCCTTCATCATCAGGTAATCCCACACTGCCGACGCATCGTCCAGTGCCGATGGATATGGATGTTCCGGAGCAAGGCTATACTCAAATGAAACCACTTCAAGGGATGTGTGGGCTGCAAGCTTCGATGCCAGCACCCTTGCATACCCCAGGCCACCGCAGGTGTACCCACCGCCATGACAGTATAAAATGATTGTCCTTGAAGAATGAGGGAAGGATGGAGCCGTCCACTCGCAGTTAATATTTCCAACACTGAAGCCTTCTGTCTTCACGTCGATGGGAGCAGCTGCGACCTTTGCGAAAAATTCCATCTCAGAGCGCTGTTTATCAAGATTATTCTCCCTCGCCCTCATGTTCTGCACTGAACGAAGAGTCTTCATAAGAAACTCGTTTTCTTCGCGTGTTCCGTTTTTATTCTTTATCAGACTAAGTAATTTCAAATTCAGTTTCCCCCATCATAGTATCGCGTTCTGCTTCCCCAGAACTATGCACATTAATATTAGTGCTCTGCTTTCCCAGAACTATGCACATTAATATTAGTGCGCTGCTTTCCCAGAACTATGCACATTAATATTAGTGCTCTGCTTCCCCCAGAACTATGCACATAAGTAATCATGCGCTACTTTCCTTAAAGTATACCATAAAAAGGCGCCTGCATGTAAACAGACGCCCTCATCAGCTACAATTCTATTTTGTCATGCCTTTTACGGCATACAGGCTTTTTTCAAAATCGTCCTCTTCCATAGGCTTTGCGAAGAAAAATCCCTGGATTCCATCGCAGCCAATATCCCGAAGAAATCCCACCTGTTCCTTGACCTCAACACCCTCTGCAATGACCTCAAGACCTAAGTCCTTGACCATGGCGATGGTGTGCTTAAGCAGTACATCTCCTGCGTGGTCCCCAATGTAATCGATGATACTCTTATCGAGCTTAAGTGTATCAAACCTCATCATATTGAGCGTTGAGAGAGACGAGAAGCCTGCTCCGAAATCATCGATATGGAGGTGGAAGCCTGCATCATAGAACTTATCAGCAAGTTCCTTGATTTCGCCGTTTCCGACAGCCGCACTCTCTGTTATCTCAAGAGGCACATACTTCGGATCGATTCCAATAAAATCAGCAATCCTGCCATAGTCCTCAACAATTGAATTAAAGTACAGGCTGGCGCGGGACAGGTTCACTGAGATAGGAATTATCCTGCCATATTTTTTCTCCCAGTCAATCTGCCTCTCACAGACATTTGAGAAAACATATTTATCAAGCTCAAGAATCATTCCATTGCTCTCGAAGATTGGAATGAACTTGCCAGGACTCACGAGCTGACCATCGGGACGAAGCCATCTGACAAGGGCCTCTGCTCCGATCATCTCAAGAGAATCCGGATCATACTTGGGCTGATACCATATCTTGAACTCCTTGTTCTCAAGCGCCTTCTCAAAGGAATCCTCAATAAATTTAATCTCAAGGGCACGCTCCACGTCCTCCTGTCTGAAGAAGGCATAGAACTCATCCTTGCTCGACTTAATCCTGTGCTTGGCTGTGTTGGCCTCTGAGAGAACCACCTGATTCCTCATTCCAGCCTTCCACCTGGTCACGCCGAAGTAAGGGCTTATCTTGGGAATACCCTCCTCAGCAACCATGAACTCTATGTTCCTGTTTATCTCATCAAGGACCTTGGCAACAGTCTCATCACTGTCAACCTTCAGGAAGAATACAAAATGGTCAGCGTTCAGATGCCCATAGAAACCGCAGCCATGTACCGCATTATCAATTATAATGCTAATCTTGCGGAGGATATCATCACCCTTGGAAATACCGCAAACGCTATTTACCAGCTTGAACGCCTTGATATCAGCCGAAACTACATATCCTGTGCCACCCTCACGCTTTAGCTGTTCAGAATAGAAGGTGTAATTCCAGCCGCCCGTCAGCTGGTCTATATATGCCAGACGCTCCCACGCTTCTGCCTTCTCGGTATTGACATCCGCAAATCCAACAACGGCCCTGGAGAGCACGCCTTCTTCCGAGAGATTTACGAACTTAGCCCTGATGAACTTGGGCGCACCGTCTCGCAGAACCCTGAACTCGTAAACAAATGAGCGACGTAATTCGTCAGAAAAATATTTGCTCAGGTTCTCATAGGAAGTCATCTGCAGTACTGATGCCTGTTCCTCTGGCACAACCTCATGGATGATGTAATTCTTCATAACATCCCCATACTTAGGACGCGAAGAAATCTGCTGACCATAATTATCATTGATGAAATCCGCCATACGGTATGGCGTAACCTCATCCTTGATAAAGTCAACAAAGTACATGGACGAATAATCATCACTGAGAACCTTTGACAGTTCCACAGCCCTCATATGGTCATCGTAGTACTCAAGTACTCCGCCAACAATTGTAGGGAATCCAGTCTCGTCACGTTCCATTACAGATAGCGCAAGCCTGTAGAACCTGTTGCCATCAGCGGTTCTTAGTGTCTCGCTGACGGTATCAGGTCCCTCGAGGATTCTCTGGTACGTCCTGTTATTCTTCTCCTTGTCCTTAGAAAAAACAAAGGAATCTGCCACAGAATCAGGAGCATTCTCATAGTGACGCTTGCACCCGAAATGTCTCGCAGTTGATTCTGAAAGCATTATCAGTTTTTCTTTCGGATAAAATCTGAAGGTGTGAATTTTAAGTGCCTGAAGTGCCATCTGACTCTCCAGGTCCATCTCCCTCCTCACATCTATTTCTTCAAAACTCATAATATCTCCACCCTAAATTATAAAGAAACACATATTTATCATACACTAAAACCAACAAAAGTGTTATACTATTTTTATATATTTTTATACATTTTCACAAAAAGGAGGTTCATCAATGGTAAATCAATGTTCAAACTGTGGCGCAGGCCTGAGGTTTGATATTGCCACGCAGCGCCTTAAATGCGACAGCTGCGACTCAGATTTTGATCCTGATGAGTATAGCCGAAGCACCGATGCTGAAGAAGATAACGACCCTTCCGAGATAGAAGTCACACTGTTCTCCTGTCCTAACTGCGGTGGCGAGATTACCTCTACCGAAGAGGAAGCTGCGCAGTACTGTCTCTACTGCGGAAGTTTTGTCACACTGAGCAGCCGCCTTACAAAAATGAAGGTTCCCGGGAACATTCTTCCGTTCTCAAGGACCCAGGAGCAGTGCTGTGAATCCTATTCCAAGATGATAAAAAGGAAGCTTTATGCTCCCAAGGAGTTCAGGAACCAGTCATTCATCAAGGGCTTCAAGGGAATCTACATTCCCTACTGGGTGTACGACTACACCTATGGCCCCGATGTCACTATGAATGGTTCGACTTCAACAAGGTCGGGAGACTACATCGAAAAGCAGCTCTACAAGATAAAATGCCAGATAGATGGCAGGATTGAGGGAATATCCTATGATGCTTCTTCGAGTTTTGACGACAACATCAGTCACCAGCTCTCGCCCTTTGCCAGCAGCAAAATGAAGCCCTTCAATCCTTCATATATGTTCGGCTTCTATGCGGACACCGCCGATGTCAGCGAAGACCTCTACACAGCCGAAGCCGACGAGACAGCACAGGACGATATCTGGGACAGAATTGAATCAAACCCAGAAATTGCCAAGGGCCACCCCGACCGTCCTGAGTATTCAAGGTTCAAAAGTGACTTCCATCTGAAGCGAAGCTGCAGACTTGCACTGCTTCCAGTGTGGTTCCTCACCTGGCGCAGGGGCGAGCGCGTTGCCTACTCCGCAGTAAACGGTGATTCAGGCGAGATATATTCAGAGATTCCTGTGGATATTTTCAGGTACCTTGTAATCTCACTCATCACTGCACTGCCAATCTTCTTCCTACTGAACGCGTTCTGCACCTTCAACGGAAGCAAACTGCTGCTGATATCGATTATCCTTTCGCTCTCAACACTTCTGATTTACGAGGTGCAGCTTGAGAAAATCCTGAGAAGGCTTAAGCATGCAGACGATGCAGGATACCTGTCCGTCAACACAGAGGCGCAGAAGGATGTTGAGAGGAATGTCACAGACAACATAATCGGTATAGTACTTGATAGCGTCAAGGAACTCCTGTCCTTCAACGGCATCAGCGGATTCATCGGAACCATCGTACTTGTAGGAGGCGCTGTCATCTTCATGTCCGAATATGTCATCTTCGGACTACTGATATTTGCGCTGTTCCTCCCGATATACACAATCTACAGGATTGTAAAGTGCTCTAAGATACTGAATGATAAGCTGATAGGACTCGACATAGCCGGTGCGGTCGCAGCACTCGTAGCCAGCATCATCGTCTACACGCTGTCACCGGCAAATGACATGTTCTATTACGTCACTGCGATAGTCTGCATGATCGGAATTGCATTCACCGCAGTCAGCACTATTGAAAGGTACAATGACCTCATTACAAGGCCCGTACCCCATTGGGAGGCGAGGAACAGATGAAAAAATTTATGATTTTAATCTCCACAGTTCTTCTCTTCTCAGGATTGCTGGCTATTCCCGTCCTCGCTGAAGGAAATGACGATGTTCCTCGCTACGAGGCAGCTATCTGGGACGAGGCGGACCTTCTCACAGACGAGGAAGAAACGGCTCTCATTTACGAAATGGAAGAGCTCCGGTCATATGGAAATGTAATTTTCAGCACGACAGTACTTGATAAGGGTGCAGACTATGAAAAGAATTCCCAGGACCTCTACTATAAGTACTATGGCAACCAGCCTGGTATTCTCTTCCAAATAGATATGGGTAACAGAAAGCTCACACTGACTGCCTCCACGCAGATGGAGGAATACATCAAGTCAGAGCGGGAGTCCATCGTCGACAACATTTACCAGCTTGCCTCAGGCGGCAACTACTACGCCTGTGCCAGCGAGTGCTTTTCTGAAGTGAAGGCAGTTCTCAACGACGAGCGAATTGCCCATAAGATGAAGCACATCAACAATGCACTGCTTGCGCTGATACTTGCACTGGTTCTCAACTTCCTCCTGGTGTTCTACACCACGACAAAGAAAAAGAACCTGGCAGCATCTCTGCTGGCAGGTTCCGTGATTACAGGTGTTGTTACAAACGCTGCTGTATCCAAGGGAAGAGTCACCAAGATTTACAGCCCTGTCTCTTCATCAAGCGGCAGCGGCGGTTCCTCTGGCGGTGGTTCCTCTGGTGGTGGCGGTGGATTCTCCGGTGGTTCATCCAGCCACGGATTCTAGATACTACTCCGCGTCGGTCGATTCTAGATACTATGTACCGCGTCGGTCGATTCTAGATACTATGCACCGCGTCAGCCATTGACTTAACGTAGGCTGCGACCTTCTCCGTTGCAGCCTCGCCGTCAGCAGCGATCATTCTTACGATTGCAGAACCAACAATTGAACCATCTGCCTTTGCAGCCATGTTGGCAGCCTGCTCAGGTGTACTGATACCAAATCCAATGGCAACAGGCACATCTGTCACTTCCTTGATTGACTTGGCAATCTTATCAACGTCAGTTGTAATCTGGCTTCTTACTCCTGTAACTCCCATTGAAGACACAAGGTAAATAAAGCCCTTTGCTTCCTTTGCAATCATCTGGATTCTCTGCTCAGATGTAGGTGCGATGAGCGAGATGACATCAACGCCATACTTGGCTGCGACCTCATCTGCCTCAGCCTTCTCCTCGTAGGGAAGGTCAGCGATGATGACTCCATCAACGCCGCTCTCCTGACACTTTGAGAAAAATCTGTCGTATCCGTAGTGGAACACGGGATTTAAGTATCCCATGAGACAGAGCGGAATCTCAGACTTCTCTCTCACCTTCTTAACAATCTCAAATACGCCATCAGTGGTCATGCCACCGCCAAGCGCTCTGATGTTGGCCTCCTGAATGACAGGTCCCTCTGCGATAGGATCTGAGAAAGGAACACCAATCTCAACGATGTCAGCGCCTGCCTTCTCCATCTCAAGTACCATGTTCACGGTGAAGTCCGCTGTGGGATCACCAGCCGTAATGAATGCAATAAATGCCTTATTATTTTCAAATGCTCCTGCTATCCTACTCATGAATATCGTGCCCCCTGTATCTTGCTATAGCTGCTACGTCCTTGTCACCGCGGCCTGACAGGCAGATGATCATAATCTCATCCTTGTCCATGGTAGGTGCAAGCTTCATAGCGTGTGCAACTGCGTGTGCTGACTCGATGGCACAGATGATTCCCTCTGTCCTTGCGAGATACTCGAATGCATCAACCGCCTCATCATCAGTGACAGGTACGTACTGCGCCCTTCCGCTGTCATTGAGGTATGCGTGCTCAGGTCCGATTCCAGGATAGTCAAGTCCTGCGGAAATCGAGTAAACTGGTGCAATCTGTCCGTACTCATCCTGGCAAAAATATGACTTCATACCGTGGAACACACCGAGGGATCCTGTCGCGATTGTAGCTGCAGTCTCAGCTGTATCAACTCCTCTTCCGGCAGCCTCGCAGCCGATGAGCTTTACATCCTTGTCGTTAATGAAATTGTAGAACATTCCCATTGAGTTGGATCCGCCGCCTACACAAGCAAGAACTGCTGTGGGAAGCTTGCCCTCTGTCTCAAGGATCTGCTCTCTGGCTTCCTTTGAGATAACTGACTGGAAATCACGAACAATCATAGGGAAGGGATGAGGTCCCATAACTGAACCGAGCACATAAAGTGTGTCGTCAACTCTTCCTGACCACTCTCTCATCGCCTCATTAACGGCATCCTTAAGAGTCTGTGTTCCTGTTGTAACCGCATTAACCTTGGCGCCAAGAAGCTCCATCCTGTACACATTGAGTGCCTGGCGGATTGTGTCCTCCTTACCCATGAAAATCTCACATTCCATATCAAGAAGGGCTGCTGCTGTTGCGGTGGCAACTCCATGCTGGCCAGCACCTGTCTCAGCAATTACTCTTGTCTTGCCCATCTTCTTTGCAAGAAGAACCTGGCCAAGTACGTTGTTGATTTTGTGGGAACCTGTGTGGTTAAGATCCTCTCTCTTCAGATAAATCTTGGCGCCGCCCAGATCCTTTGTCATCTTCTCTGCATAATACAGAAGTGAAGGACGTCCTGCATACTCGCGGTTGAGCTGGTCAAGCTCTGCCACAAACTCAGGGTCATTCTTATAGTGCTCATAGGCCTCCTCGAGCTTGATGACTTCATTCATCAGCGTCTCAGGGATATACTGGCCACCAAACTCACCGTATCTTCCTCTGCTCATTTCTTGGTTTCCTTTCATTGTATGTTGTATTGAATCTTACTATTGCTTTGGTTGCGGTTTTGCCTTGGTTGTTTTTTGGCAACTCACCTACCATTCCTTACAGTTTCCGTTGCATTATGGTTTCCTGCGCTTCTTTGAGTGCAACGGAGCGTGCAAACACTTATCTCTTCCGTTGCATTATAGTTTCCTGCGCTTCTTTGAGTGCAACGGAGCGTGCAAA
>DCHL01000018.1:14335-19773 GCA_002317595.1 Lachnospiraceae bacterium UBA1753
ACTTATCTCTTCCGTTGCATTCCACAACAAGAGTTGAAGAAATATGCAACGCAAACTCACCAGCAACAGGCCACTCGTTGCATAATAGAACCCAAAGGAATTTATATGCAACGCACATTCGCTACTAAAGAGCTATTCGTTGTAATTTCTTACAGCACTTACTACGCGCTCTATTTTCTCAGGATCTTTCTTCTTATCAGTCTCAACGCTGCTGGACAGATCAACTGCATAAGGCCGAAACAGCCTTATCGCTTCCTGGACATTGGTGTCATTAATTCCTCCCGCAAGGAAGAAAGGTTTCTTGGGCCGCGTCTTTGCACTGCTCCAGTCGAAGGGCTTACCTGTTCCCATCCCAGAGTCAAGAAGAAGGAAGTCGGCACTGCTATCAGCCCAGGCTGCATGCTCATCCCCGTTCTTCATCTTAACTGCCTTAATTACCGGAACTCCAGAATTGTCCTTAATATATCGGACAGTTTCTTCGGTCTCACTTCCATGAAGCTGAACGATATCGATTATTCCAGCCTTCACAATCGCAAGGATTGTCTCAGAATCTTCATCTACAAACACACCCACAGCCTTGATAGATGAATCAAGGGCATCCTTAAGGGTTCTTGCAACATCCATCGTAACGTAGCGATGGCTCTTAGGCCAGAAGATAAATCCAATATAATCGGGTTTCGATTGGTTGACATAATTCACATCAACAGCTCTGTACAAGCCACAAATTTTTATCTTTGTCTGTTCAGGCATATTATCTCCTTAGCAGTACTTCCTCAGCTCCGCGAGCTTCTCGCCCTTATTTTCTGCGCGCATGAGGGTCTCGCCGATGAGGACTGCATTGGTGCCATTGTCACAGAGCACTCCGATGTCCTCGGCGGTCTTCATTCCGCTCTCTGACACGAAGGTGATCTCGGGCGGAACGAGCTGTCTCAGTCTCACTGAGTTGCCGATATCCACGGTGAAATCCTTGAGGTTTCGGTTGTTGACACCGATTATCTGCGCGCCAGCGCCAAGCGCCATCTCAACCTCTGCCTCGTCATGGGTCTCAACAAGTGCGGACAGCCCCAGCGAATGGGCGATTGCCTGGTATTCTGCGAGCTGTTCCTTTGACAGTATAGCACAAATCAGAAGAACTGCAGACGCTCCCATGAGCTTTGCCTGATAAATCATGTACTCATCCACCGTGAAATCCTTGCGGATAATCGGGATGTTCACCGTAGCGGCGATTTCCTCAAGGAACCTGTCCTCGCCCTTGAACCAGAAAGGCTCCGTGAGGCAGGATATCGCTGCCGCACCTGCTGCCTCGTAGTCCCTGGCAATCTGCAGATAGGGGAAGTCTGGCGCAATCAGTCCCTTGCTGGGCGATGCCTTCTTCACCTCACAGATGAAATTCATCTTATTTTTTCTAAGAGCCTTGTTGAAAAAATATTCAGCAGGGTTCTCGGGAATGATTCCTTCCTTCGCCTTGGCCTCCGCTTCTGATCTGATTTCTGAAAGCGGCCTGATATTTTTTTCCGCAGCAATTCTCTCTATTGTCTTGTCAGCTATCTCACTGAGTATGCTCATTGTATCTTCCTTTACAGCCCTCTCTTAAGAGAAGGGACATCTTTATTTTCCTTCGCTGATCTTCATCTAGTACTTATTTGTAGCCTCAACGAACTTAGCAAGCTGCTCCTTAGCCTTGCCTGAGTCGATGAGCTGTTCAGCCATCTTGACTCCAGCCTCGATGCTGTCAGCCTTGCCTGCGATGTAGAGAGCAGCGCCTGCGTTCATGCAGACAGCGTTTCTCTTGTGGCCCTTAACGCCATCGAGAATGTCTGTTGTAATCTGAGCGTTCTCTGCAGGAGTTCCGCCAACAAGGTCTTCCTTCTTGCAGTACTCATAACCAAACTGTGAAGGAGAAATTGTATAGGTCTTGAAGTCATCGCCACTGAACTCACATACTGCGGTATCAGCTGCAAGTGAAATCTCGTCAAGTCTGTCTCTTCCGTACACAACCATTGCTCTCTTGATTCCAAGGTTCTTGAGAACGTGAGCGATGGGTTCAACAAGGCTCTCATCGTAAACACCAATCACGTTGAGCTTAGCGCCGGCGGGATTAGTGAGGGGTCCAAGGATGTTGAAGATTGTTCTGATTGCAAGTTCCTTTCTGATAGGTCCTACAAATCTCATTGCGGGATGATACTTCTGGGCAAACATAAATCCGATATTTGTATCCTTAAGCACCTTCGCCATATCTTCGGGCTCAAGAGTGATCTTTACACCGAGTGCCTCGAGAACGTCAGCCGCACCTGACTTAGAAGATGCCGCCCTGTTTCCGTGCTTAGCAACTGGAACGCCTGCTGCTGAAATGATGATAGAAGATGTGGTTGAGATGTTGAAGGAGTTTGACTTATCTCCGCCTGTTCCTACGATCTCAAGGACATCCATATCGTGCTGAAGAACTGCAGCCTGCTCTGCCATACCCTTTGCAGAACCTGTGATCTCATCAACGGTCTCGCCCTTCATTGCAAGAGCAGTGAGGTAAGATGCCTTCTGTACATCTGATGCCTCGCCAGTCATAATCTCACACATTACCTGATATGCCTCATCATAGGTGAGATCCTGCTTGTCAGTAACCTTAATAATTGCTTCTCTAATCATTTCTCTTTCCTCTCCACCTGCCCCCGCAGGTCTGTATATGTGGTAAAAATATGTGCTTCTATTTCTCGCAGAGCCTCACGCCCTGCACACGCTCAGAAGGTTTGCATTTCCAATGTTATGTTAATCTATTCCCTGCACACTCTCAGAGTTTGCGTTCTTTGTGTTATGTTAACCTACCCCCTGCACACTCTCAGAAGGTTTGCGATAAGTTCATCGCCTCTTGGCGTGAGCACTGACTCGGGATGGAACTGAAGTCCGTAAACCTTGTTCTTCGTGTCCTCAACGCTCATGACCTCACCATCCTCTGCCCTGCCTGTGATGACAAGCTCAGGAGGAAGTGTCTCTTCAACAACTGAAAGCGAGTGGTATCTGGCAGCCTTCATTGTGTGGCCCATATTTTTTACAATATCACTCATGCTGTTGGTCTTGTCCTGGTCAAACTCCTCGCCGTAGGCAGCGTTGCCAAGTGCGACCTCGCTGGTCTTGCCATGCATCAGGCGGCTCGCATAGGAAACTGTTGCGCCGTAGGCTTCGCAGATGCTCTGATGCCCAAGGCACACTCCAAAGATCGGAATCTTGCCCTTAAAGTACTTAACCGCCTCCACGCAGATACCTGCATCGGCAGGCTTTCCCGGACCGGGGCTTAATACGATGACCTCGGGAGCGAGTTTCTCGATTTCCTCACAGGTCATCTCGTCGTTCCTGATTACCTTGATGTCAGGCTCCGCTGCTCCGATGAGCTGATACAGGTTGTAGGAAAAACTGTCATAATTATCAACCAATAATATCATTGTCAATTCCTCCTTCTGCTTCCTTAACGGCTACCATTACAGCCTTTGCCTTGTTGATACACTCCCTGTACTCGTTCTGAGGCACTGAATCTGCAACGATTCCCGCTCCGCTTCGAACGAACACCTTACCATTTTTTGCAAACGCAAGTCTGATTGCGATGCATGTATCAAGGTTACCTGTAAGGTCGATGTATCCGATTGCTCCGCCGTAGATACCTCTCTTGTTGTCCTCGAGCTCGTTGATGATCTCGCAGGCTCTGAGCTTGGGTGCTCCAGAAAGTGTTCCTGCAGGAAGGATTGAATCCACTGCATCCACAGCATCCCTTCCCTTTGCGATATCTCCGCGTACTGTCGAGCCAATGTGCATTACATGAGAGTAACGCTCGATGCCCATATATTTTTCAACCTTGACAGAACCAATCTCACTAATTTTTCCAATATCATTTCTACCAAGGTCAACCAGCATGTTGTGCTCTGAGAGTTCCTTCTCGTCTGCGAGAAGCTCCTTCTCCAGCGCCAGATCCTCTTCCTCTGTCTTGCCTCTCGGCCTTGTTCCTGCGAGTGGGAAGGTGTGAAGCACACCGTTCTCCAGCTTAACAAGTGTCTCGGGCGAAGCTCCCGCAATCTCAACATCATCCGATGAAAAGTAGAACATGTAAGGCGAGGGGTTCACCATTCTCAGATTTCTGTAGGTATCAAAGAGGCTTCCCTCGATCTCTGCCATCAGTCTGTTCGAAAGCACTACCTGGAAGATATCGCCCTCGTGGATGTAATCCTTGGCCTTCTCAACCATGCTGCAGTACTGCTCCTCGTTGAAGAGTGGTGTGAAGTCTGACTTTAGCTTAAGGGGCTTGATGTCAGCCTTCTTGCCATGAAGAATGAGCCTTGCGATATCGCTTATTTCCTTTTCAGCCCTGTTGTAACCAATCTCAAGATCCTCAGCCTTGACATTCACGATAATGATGATCTGCTGCTTTAAGTTATCAAAAGCAATGACCTTGTCAAAGAGCATCAGGTCCACATCCTTGAACTCTTCCTCGTCCTTGGCGCTCAGCACCAGTGTAGGCTCAGCATACTTTATATAGTCGTAGGAAAAATATCCCACCAGACCTCCTGTAAAGCTGGGAAGTCCTTCAATTCTTACCGACCTGTTGTCATTAAGAATCTTCCTGATATGCTCACCAGGATGCTTAACCTCCTCCGTCACTGTCATTCCGGACTTGATTGTCAGCTTGTGGTTGATACAGGTGATCTCAAGTGTAGGATCAAATCCCAGGAAGGTATATCTGCCGTACTGCTTGGAATCCTCAACCGACTCAAGCAGGAAGCAGTGCCTGCTCACATTTTTTAACGCCCTCATGACCTCGATAGGTGTCGTCGAATCAGATGGAATCCTGCGGCATACGGGAATCATCCTGTAATCGCCCTGTGCCAGTATCGCCCTTGCTTCTTCTAATGTAGGTGATATTTTCATGCCATTCTCCTTTCCATGTACATCACGCCGGAGCCTTTCAGTTGTACCCCTAGCCGGGGCCCTTGAGCTTGTACGCCTCGCCGGAGCCCTGCCCACAAAAAAACGCCCCGGCTAACAGTATCTACTGTCAGCCAGGGACGATTGAAATTCTATCGCGGTGCCACCCTGCTTCATCTATTAAGATGCTCTCTGTAAGTGCTATCACACTCAAGGCTACTGACGCGAGCCTGACGATGAAGAATACTAGGCGGGATACAGTTATCAACTATCTCTGCCGTTCACTTCACACCTCAATGGACCATATCACTACCGGTGTAACGCCCCTTTCCACCATCGGGGCTCTCTGTGGATGCCTTGGTTATGCCTCTTCCATATCATAGGTTTTGGGTAGTATTAAGTTATTAAAGAGTATAAACAAATCTTCAAGAAAATGCAAGAAGTTTCTTTTGCCTGGCCCTGGGCTTTATTCGTCTTCGACTCGGACTCGGGCTTTATTCGTCCTTGACTCGGCCTCGGGTTTTGTTCGTCGT
>DCHL01000018.1:19778-26355 GCA_002317595.1 Lachnospiraceae bacterium UBA1753
GTTCGTCGTCGGCTCGGCCTCGGGTGGAATTTCGTGGTTTCACAGAGAAATTACTCCCACACTTTTAGGCTTATTTCTTGTTTTGGGTGTAATATGCCGTAAATATACACTATTTACACCCTTCCACCCCATCTAGATGGTGGAAATAATGACAATCCTTCCCAGATTACACCTTTTCCCAATACCATAGGCAACCAACTAAAGCAGCTTTGTGTAAAATCAAGGAAATCAGCGTGATATTACACCCATCCCCAACTCATTCAATGGTGGAATATCTAGCAGAAATTAACATATTACACCACTTCTCAGATTGAACCCCAAAAACCATGGTGGAATATCAAGCAATAGGGACTTAATTCCACCATTTCTCAACAATTCTGTCATGTCGTTCAACAGTGTTTCCACTCACAAACTTTATTCATGGTGGAATAAGCCAAATTCAACAAATATTTACACCCTCCGCACCCAGATACTCAAACTAAAATCCTCAGAAACTAAGTTCCCCCCAGAAGCCTATGTGAAATACTCTTTCTTGATTTTGGCGCGGGCCCTTGCCAGGGAGTTCTCTGTGGACTTCTTATCCTTTCCGAGGACTGCGGCAATCTCACTGCTGTCCCAGCCGATTATGGAGAGCTCGATTGCAGAGCGCTCAAGGGGGCTTAGTGAGGTATCGATAATCTGCCAGATCCTTCTCACCTTCTCATCTGCGATAACAAGGTTCTCAGGGTTTGTATTGTCGTTGTCTCCAAACTTATCAAGCAGGAATCTTCCGTCGCCATCTTCATCACCCTCGCTGCTAAGAGCTGTAAAGAAGGAAACATAAGAATTCAGCGGCAGGTTCTTCTGTCTGTTGGATGCCTTCACTGCGCTGTAGAGCTGCCTCGACACGCACAGCACCGCGAAGGTATAAAAGGATGCATCCCTTCCGCTGTCATAATCATTCAGCGCCTTGAACAGTCCAATCATGCCCTCCTGGATGAGGTCATCCTCATCGCCGCCAAGCATGAACATAGTGCTCGCCCTACCCTTGACCAGCGGCTTATATTTTTCCATCAAAAAATTGATAGGAGCCGAATCGCCCTCTCTGATAAGGTCAATCAGCTCCTCATCTGTGTAATTCTCGTAGTTCATTTATCGTCCTCTGAAATACACCTCTAAACATATTTCTCAAGTAAATCCGACATTACTTCCCCATTCTCTGTCGCACGATTTCATAGGACAGAATGCCTGCTGCAACGGAAGCATTGAGTGAGTCGATATCACCCTTCATCGGGATAGAGGCAACCATGTCGCACTTCTCTTTAACAAGGCGGCCAACACCGTCTCCCTCAGAACCGATCACAAGTCCGATAGGACCCTTGAGATTGAGGTCATACATTACAGTGCCGTCCATGTCTGCACAGACAAACCACAGACCCTTTTCCTTGAGATCTTCGATTGTTTTTGCAAGGTTTGTGACCTTGACAACAGGTACATAATTGAGCGCCCCAGCAGATGCCTTGGCAACTGTTGCAGTAAGTCCAACAGCCCTGTTCTTGGGGATTATCACGCCGTGAGCACCAGCCTGGTTTGCAGTCCTTATGATTGCGCCAAGATTGTGAGGATCCTCGATATTGTCAAGCAGAACCACGAAGGGCTGCTCACCCTTCTTTTCGGCAAGTTCAAAAATCTCCTCCATCTCAGAATACTCATAGGCAGCCATGTATGCGATTACGCCCTGATGCTTTCCAGTCTCTGAGAGCTGGTCAAGCCGGTCCTTGTCCACGTAGCGAATCTGTGTATCACACCGTCTCGCCTCTCTCTTGATAGTGAGGATAGGTCCATCCTGGCATCCGTCAAGAATAAAAAGCTTGTCGATGGTCTTGCCTGACCTGAACGCCTCGATAACAGCGTTTCTACCTTCAATTGTAAATTCCTTAAATCGCATAATTGTCCTCTTAGTATTTGTCTACTCTATATTTCCAAGGTCTGCGACAGCAGATCAAGTAGCCTGCCCATCTGCCGGCCTAAGTACAGGTATCCGCACAGCGCCTCAAACCCGGTCGCCAGGTGGTACTCCTTCGTTGAAGCGTTCTTCGCCTGATGCTTGGGCTTGGCGTTCATGCCGCGCCTTAAGATATCCTGCTCCTCATCAGTGAGAAGGCCACGCTCCATGAGATTCTCGGCAAGCCGGGCCTGCGCCGGAGCCGATACGTACTCCGTCGACCTGCTATGGAGCTTGTGATTGGCTGTGTTTCCCTTGTTGACCACAATGGTCCTGATTACGATGCTGTACACCGCATCACCGAGAAATGCCAGCGTCAGTGGCGACATGGCACCCAGCGGAGTCTTTGGCTCACCGAAGCCCTCTGATATTTGCAAAAATAAGTCCTCCGACTTTATTTTTTCTTCCACTTAACACCCTCTCTTGTATCCTCAAGCACAATTCCCTTGTCGAGAAGCTCTGCGCGGATTGCATCAGCCAGTGCGAAATCCTTGGCCTTCTTTGCAGCCTTTCTCTCCTCGATCTTGCCAAGTACATATGCCTCAAGGTCAGCATCCACGCCGCTATCAGCCTTCTCAAATACTGTGAGTCCGAGGACGTCTGTCAGTGTGAACAGTTCATCGCGAAGTGCCTGAAGGTACTCAGCACTTGACTCTGCTGTCGCATTTGTGTTGACGAACTTTACAAGATCAAAAACAGTAGAGATTGCATCTGCTGTATTGATATCATCGTCCATAACCTCGTTGAAACGGTCCATGAACTTAAGTGCCTCATTACGGCTGTCCTTCTCAGCATCGCTCATTGTTCCTGAAGCCTTGGCAAGGAGCTCATCAAGCTTCTGCGCGCAGGTACGGATTCTGTCAAGTGAGTTCTTTGCTGCTTCCATGATATCGGGAGCAAAATTTACTGTCTTTCTGTAATGAGCCTGAAGCATGAAAAATCTAAGCACCTGAAGGTCATAGATTTCTGAAATTCCACGTACGGTCCTGAAGTTGCCAAGTGATTTTGACATCTTCTCTCCATCGATATTGAGGAATGCATTGTGCACCCAGTAGCGTGAGAAGGTCTTACCGTTTGCCGCCTCAGACTGGGCAATCTCGTTCTCATGGTGAGGGAAGATAAGGTCCTCTCCACCTGCATGGATATCGATTTCCTCGCCGAGATATTTTTTGCTCATAACAGAACACTCGATATGCCAGCCAGGTCTTCCATCACACCAGGGTGAAGGCCATGAGGGTTCGCCCTCCTTCTTGGGCTTCCAGAGAACGAAGTCAAACTCATCCTCCTTGCCGTCAGCACCTGTCACGTTGATAAATCTGTGACCTGCCTCGAGATCGTCGAGGTTCTTGTGTGAGAGCTTGCCGTATCCATCAAAGGAATGAACTCTGAAGTAAACAGTTCCATCAGCTGCTGCATAGGCATGTCCCTTGTCAATCAGGGTCTGGATCATGTCGATCATACCCTGGATTTCCTTGGTTGCCTGGGGATGTGTTGTCGCAGGCTTTACGTTCATGCCTGCCATGTCCTTCTTGCACTCCTCGATGTATCTCTCTGAGATTACAGTGGGGTCAACGCCCTCCTCAAGAGCAGCCTTGATAATCTTGTCGTCGACATCCGTGAAGTTGGATACGTAGTTCACATCGTATCCTCTGTACTCCATGTAACGCCTGAAGGTATCGAACACGATCATCGGTCTTGCGTTACCAATATGGATAAGATTGTAAACGGTAGGTCCGCACACATACATGCGGATCTTACCCTCTTCAATCGGCTTAAACTCTTCTTTTCTTCTTGATAATGTATTAAACAGTTTCATATCTGTCCTCCTAAAAAATATCCTCTGCTATTCATTTTCTGCTGCAGCCCTGACAGCCTTCACACGAGCGTGCCTGCGAACAAGGTGTCGCCTGCGAGTCAAAGGCCGTGGCTGAATAGTTGTATGCAGTCTCCAGTGAGCAGATTGCCTGGGATGAAATCCCCTCACCTGTTCCCGTGAACCCAAGCCCCTCTTCAGTGGTAGCCTTGACATTCACCTGGTCTATATCAAGCCCAAGAGTGTCCGCTATATTTTTTTCCATCTGTTCTATGAAAGGTCTCATCTTCGGGCGCTGCGCAATGATTGTCGCATCAATATTCACGATGAAATATTTGTGCTCAAGCAGCAGGTCCCCCACATGTTCAAGAAGCTTAAGGCTCGATATGCCCTTGTACTTCTCGTCAGTATCGGGAAAATGCTTCCCTATGTCGCCAAGTGCCGCCGCTCCGAGCAGCGCATCCATTATGGCATGCAGCAGAACATCCGCATCGGAATGCCCCAGCAGGCCCTTCTCGTATGGTATCTCCACACCGCCGAGGATCAGCTTCCTGTCTTCAACAAGGCGGTGGACATCATATCCCATTCCTACTCTCATTATTATCACCTTTTCTCAATGTGCCCAATTATTCGGCACAATTACATTACATTTTAGCACGGTGGAACAACCTGCTCAACCATAACTTTGACGCCTTCGATTGCCACAATTCTCACCACTGTGTCCTTGGCAATCGGCTTGCCATCCCTGGAGCGTGCAGACCAGTCCATCCCCTCAAGTACGATTGTGCCGGTGCCCTTGAGATTATCTATGTCGGCAGTTACAATTGCTTCCCTGCCCATGATGCTGTCCATCACGTTTGTCTTTTCGCGTGAGTTGTTCCACTTATTAAAGAAATCAAAAATTGACATTCAAACCACCTTCCTAACCAATCTTCATGTCAGGTTCATAAGCTTATCATTCCATCCACATATCAGTCACAAAGTACATCAGCGCCGCCCAGGTGTAGACTGAATAGAACTTCCCATCACTGTCACGGCCTTCCTTAAGAATCCTGCGCGCCTCATCCTTCGTCAGCATCACAAACCCGTCAAACAGCTCGCTTCCAACTGCGCCGTCCTGATTCATCGCAGTCTCATCCTTCACATCTATGACCGCACCCACCAGTGCATTACTTTCGTCCGTCATTCCGGGTGTTGAAAAAAGATGTGGGTTTATTACAAACAACCTGTCACCTTCATTAATATCAAGCCCAGTCTCTTCCTTGATTTCCCTGGTCGCCGCAAGGAAAAGCGCCTGTTCACTTTTCTCTGCCTGTTCAGTTTTTTCCGCCTGTTCAGTTATCTTTGCCTGCGTTCCCGAACACCCTTCAACCTGCACTTCTTCCCGAACTGATGCCTGCACTTCTTCCTGAACTGATGCCTGCACTTCTTCCTGAACCGATGCCTGCACTTCTTCCTGAACTGATGCCTGCACTTCTTCCTGAACTGATGCCTTCACGCAGTTCCTATCCTCAGGGTCAATCAGCCCAGCCGGTGGGCTCAGCAGAAACTGTCCTGCTGGATATCTGTACTCCTGCGACAGAAGAAGTCTTGGCTCATCGCCGATTCCCGTCAGAATCACCACGCAGGTCACTGCATCGGGGAGCATTGTCCTGAATTCCTCATCAGACTTAATTGCCGTGATATCATCGATACTCCGTCTGGTCGCATCGAAATAATGTGCGCCCTCCTTGTACTGGAGGTCAAATACTTTTATAAACTTAGATTCAAAGAGCGGCTTCACGCACTCCTTTGTGATAACAGGCTTACTCATACATATCTCCCATCATTGCCATGCGGGCCTCGAACTGATCATAGAAATCAACCGCAGTATCATACCCTATCAGGTAAAAAATCTTAAGAATATTCATGGTGATATCCTTCATCTGTTCATCATTCGGATTGCAGAGGAACCGTTCCTGATATTTTTTCAGATAAGTGTGCCACTGCATAATGAAATCGTGGTACCTGCCATACTCAGGAATCGACAGCCACTTGCTGATCTTCACCTTGGTGAGAGCCTTGGCGTGGCACTGGTCCTTGAGCAGGATGAAACTGTAATCGCCATCCTCATAGAGCCTTCCCAGCGGATAAAGTCTGCAGAATCCTGGTCTATACTCATGCACTGAACACCTGCCCTCGCCACTCAGGAATCCACAAGCGTCAGACGAAGGCTGCATCTTGATGTGCGGCAGAATTACACCGTCTACAACCTTAAGGTCCAGATACTCAGAAAAAATAACCTGGGCGTCCTTCCCCGTCCCCTTCATAAGAAGATACAGGTCGTAGGGATCAAGCACGATAGTGCTCTCCACAGTACGGCAGCACTCGCTGCACCCTTCGCAGTCCTTGCAGCCAAGCTTGGCCATATCGTTGTAGCTATATTTCTTACCATCTGTCTCAGTAGACAGATCCATATCTCTAAGCATTGTTATGTAAACCTCTTGTGTTCTTTGCAGACTTATGACATTTTGTTATGTCAACTTCTTAAGCTTTGTTATGCAAATTTTGATATTTTGTTATGTCAACCAGCCCGGTATGTCACGCCGGTATTTTGGAGTTATGTAAACTAAAGTGGTATAAAACCTCAACAATATCACTTTTACCACTTTTATCAATTTCACTTATTCTAACACATCTACATTCCAAAAACAAAAGCAACGGAAGGGATTAGTTTCTGCTTCCTCCGTTGCCCTCTCGGCGACACAGGTAACTTTTATGCAACGGAAGGGATTAGTTTC
>DCHL01000007.1:0-16688 GCA_002317595.1 Lachnospiraceae bacterium UBA1753
ATTGGAGCACTGCCTCCTGACAGACAGGCTGATGTTGCAAAGAGAGTGGCTATGATGGACCGTACTTCTCCTGATGTTATCAAGGAGGTTGAGAAGGTTCTTGAGGCGAAGCTGTCATCCCTT
Organism: Lachnospiraceae bacterium UBA1753; assembly: GCA_002317595.1. GTDB lineage: Bacteria > Bacillota > Clostridia > Lachnospirales > Lachnospiraceae > UBA1753. The sequence goes on from DCHL01000007.1 coordinate 124, forward strand.
GTCAACCAGGATTACACAATTATCGGTGGTGTCGATGCGGTTGTTGAGATTTTGAACACTGTAGACCGAGGAACAGAGAAACATATCATGGAGACTCTGGAAATCGACGAGCCGGAGCTGGCGGACGAGATCAGGAAGAAGATGTTCGTATTCGAGGATATCCTGCTGCTTGATGACAGAGCTATTCAGCGAGTTCTCAGGGATGTTGATAACAGTGATCTCGCCGTGGCGCTCAAGGGTGCAAATGAGCAGGTTCAGGCTGCAATTTTCAGCAACCTGTCTTCAAGACTTGCATCGATGATAAAAGAGGATATGGACTTTATGGGTCCTGTTCGAATGAAGGATGTAGAGGAAGCTCAGCAGAAGATTGTAAATATCATCAGAAAGCTGGAGGATTCTGCGGAAATCGTTATTTCAAGAGGCGGAGGAGACGAAATCGTTGTCTAGTGTCATTAAGAGGCCGGTTGGATATACATACAATGAAAATGAAAAGCGCGTGATTGACACAAACCAGCTGATGGCTGACCGTCTTGAAATGCTTGCCCAGATTATGCAGCAGCAGGTCGCCGAGGAGGAAAACTTTGAGGATGATTTCTCGGAGGGGCTGGAGGCACTTCAGGTTGAGAGACTTCTGGCTGATGCTGAGGACGGTGAATTCGCGGAGGATGGAGATTTCTCAGGCAATGTCATTAAGGCGGGTCCTACTCAGCAGGAGATTGAGGATATGACCGCAGCAATTCTTGCTGACGCCAATGCGCAGGCCGAGGAGATTCTGGCCAAGGCTCAGGCTGATGCGGAGACAATCAAGGAACGCGCAAGGGCAGCTGGCGAGCAGGAAGGCTATAATCAGGGATATCTTCACGGCAGGGACGATGCCAAGGCTGAACTTGATATCATGGTTCAGGAGCTTGAGGCAGAGCGCGTAAAGAAGGAAAAGGATTACGAAGCTAAGCTTGATGAACTTGAACCACAGTTTGTGGAGGCAATTACTGAGGCCTACGAGCACGTCTTCCATGTGAAGCTTGCAGAGTATAAAGAGATTATTTTTTACCTGATTCAGGATGCAGTGAGGAAGGTGGAGGGGAATAAGAACTTCATCATCCATGTGTCTAAGGAGGATTATGGATTTGTCTCAATGCAGAAGAGAGAGCTTCTGGCTGGCGTTGCCGGTGGAGATTCTGCTGAGATCGTTGAGGATATGACGCTGAGGGCAAATGAGTGTTACATCGAGACGGGAGTTGGTATATTTGACTGTTCTCTCGAAACGCAGCTTACAGGTCTTAAGCGCGAACTTATGCTGCTGAGTTACAACCGTGAGCAGTAACTAGGATAGATGTCTGAATTAATTATTGATTTTGCAAAATATAGAATGGCTGCGGAGAAGACCTTTTACAAGCGTCTTGGGAAGGTAGTCAACGTCGTGGGTCTGACAATTGAGTCGCTTGGACCTGACGCAAGACTTGCCGATCTGTGCAGGATTATTCCTGATGATAAGAGACTTGAGCCGATTATGGCTGAGGTTGTTGGATTTAAGGATGGCCGCACATTGCTCATGCCCTACGACAGCACTGATGGAATCGGTGCAGGTTGTATTGTGGAGAATACGGGGCATTCGCTAACGGTTAAAGTGGGTCCTGAGCTTCTCGGGAAAGCACTTGACGGACTGGGGCGTCCGACAGATGGAACGGAACTTCTGACGGGAATTGAGTATCCTGTCGAAGCACCTCCGCCGGATCCTATGGAGAGAGTGCTCATTACGGATATCCTTCCGCTTGGAGTTAAGGCTGTTGATGGCCTGCTTAGCCTCGGCAAGGGTCAGCGAATTGGAATTTTTGCGGGTTCAGGAGTTGGAAAGAGTACACTTCTTGGTATGTTTGCCCGCAATACTAAGGCGGATATCAATGTCATTGCACTTATTGGAGAACGAGGCAGGGAAGTCCGGGAATTCATAGAGAGAGACCTTGGGCCTGAAGGAATGGCGCGTTCTGTTGTGGTTGTTGCTACGTCAGACAAGCCCGCACTTATCAGAAACAAGGCCGCCAAGACGGCGACTGCAATCGCTGAGTATTTCAGGGACCAGGGAAATGATGTGCTTCTCATGATGGATTCCATGACACGTTTTTCCATGGCACAGAGAGAAATTGGACTTGCCAGCGGTGAGCCTCCTGTAACAAGGGGTTACCCGCCGTCTGTTTATTCAGAGATGCCTAAGCTTCTTGAGCGGGCTGGAAACGGTGCGAAGGGTTCCATTACTGGTCTCTATACCGTGCTTGTTGATGGTGATGACATGAACGAGCCGATTGCCGATACTGCCAGAGGTATTCTGGATGGTCATATCGTCCTTGACAGAAAACTGGCTCATAAGAACCATTATCCTGCAATCGACATCCTGCAGAGTATATCGAGATGTATGAGTTCGATTGCTACTAAGAGCCATAAAATCGCAGCGGGTAAGCTGAAGAATGTCATGGCGACATACAATGAGGCTGAGGATCTCATCAATATCGGCGCATACAAGAATGGCTCTAACCCCAACATTGATTATGCAATCAAGAAGATTGGCGCTGTGAATGAGTATGTGTGCCAGGATACGGATTCTAAGTTCGTGCTGGAAGATGAAATCGCCATGCTTGAAAAAATATTTGCGGTGGATTAATCTCGCTATAGAATGCTGTGTGGATTGACCACGCTTATGAATGCTGTGCGGATTGATTTCGCGGTTGGGATGTTTAGTTGCTATTCTAGGAGCTGTGAATGCCTAAATTCAGATACAGGATGCAGAATATCCTGGATATTAAGTTAAAACTGGAAGAACAGGCGAAGAATGATTATTCCCAGGCGAAGGCGAGACTTCTGCAGGAGGAACAGATTCTTGATACTCTCCGCTCTCGCAGGGGTGACTACGAGGAAGAGAGCAGAAAGCTTCGCTCGGAAAAGCTCGACGTAAAGGCCATGGCTGCCAATCAGATGGCGATCAAGGTCATGGACGACATGATAAGTGCCCAGCTCGTTGAGGTTAAGAATGCCCAGAAGGAAGTTGATAAGTGCCAGCTTAAGATGCAGGAGGCAATGCAGGAGCGTAAGATGCACGAGAAGCTTCGGGAAAAGGCCTTAGAACAGTACCTTGAAGAAGAAAAACAGAGTGAGAACAAAACGATAGATGAACTGACCAGTTACACCTACGGTCGGAAGTGATAGGAGATGCCGGGAATGCCCGATATTGATTCTGCTGAGAAAACCAGCGCGGAAGAAAAAAAGCGAATAAAGGAAGAAAAGAAAAGGCTCAAGGAGGAAAATAAGCGTCTCAAGAAAGAGATGCGTGAAGCCAGGGAACTTGAGGCGGATGAAGAACAGGGAGGCGCTCTCTCTGTAATTTTTGTCACGCTGTTCATTATTCTCATCTGGATAGCGTTCCTCTGTATTTTTGTGCGTCTTGATGTGGGCGGAATTGGTTCGGGAGTACTTCGCCCTCTCCTCAAGGATGTACCTGTTATCAGCAAGATTCTGCCGCCGGTTCCGGGTTCTGTTTCTGACTCTGGAGAGGATCTCTATTACGGATACGACAATATGGAAGAAGCGGTTGCCAGAATCAAGGAACTCGAGATTGAGGTGCAGGCACTCCAGCAGGAGAAGAGTGATGAGACAGCTACTGTAGAGGAACTTGAGGAGGAAATCAGGAGACTACAGACTTTTGAGGACAATCAGGTTGAGTTTGAAAAGATAAAGAATGAATTCTACAACGAGGTTGTATTTTCAGAGAATGCACCTGACATAGCCCAGTATCAGAAATATTATGAACAGATTGACCCTGCAACAGCCCAGGAGATTTACAGGGAGGTTGTTGGAGAGGTTGCATACAGCAAGGAAATCGAAGATTATGCCAAGGCATATTCTGCTATGAAGCCGAAGGCAGCTGCGGGTATTTTTGAGGCGATGACGGACAATCTTGAACTGGCAGCCAAGATTCTTCATCAGATGTCGGCTGATGACAGAGGCAACATTCTCGGTGCGATGAATGCGGAGGTTGCAGCACAGATTACCAAGCTTATGGAGCCGATGGAGTAGTCTGGTTATTTTTTGCAGGATTTTCTGCTTTTGTGTTAAGTATTTTTCGGCACATGCCGATAAAATAAACAAGTGGTTCTGCTCTGAGACATATCAGGGCAGCAGCTCATTGAAAATTTCATAGGAAGGAGGAACAGGATGAAGACAAATTCAGTTTCAGAATTGTCCTCGTATTTTGCAGTCACAGCGGGAAGTCAGCTGGCCGGAAGTGTCAGCGCGACAACAGCAGGAAACAGTTTTTCAAGCGTGATGAACCAGACGGGAGCGGGTAAGAGCTCGGCGGATGTTCAGGGCAGCGGGAAGACACCTGGTTCTGCAGACAGCTCCAAAGGAAGATCAGCCGAGACTCCGAATGAGATCGGCAGTGCGGAAAGAGGACTTAACAGAGTTAAGGACGCAGCAAAAGATCTGGACCGTGGAGACGTTAACGACAAGGTGAAGGAAGTCACTGATAAAGTAGTTGACGATCTCAAGGAGCAGCTGGATGTAACGGATGAGGACATCGAAAAAGCCATGGAGGTTTTGGGACTTACGATGGCAGACCTTCTCGACAGAAATGCACTTTCGCAGCTCTATACTGAGCTTTCAGGCAAGGGAGATGCGATGGCAGTCATTACAGACGAGAATCTGTTTTCGGGTCTACAGAGCATCCTGGATGAAGTGCAGGTACTTACAGATGATCTCAAGAAGGAGCTCGGGCTCACTGATGAGGCTCTGGGGGAAGCACTTAAATCATTTTCGGCGCAGGGTATGACTGATGCGGCCGAGGATTCATCCGAAACAGCATCTTCAGTCACAGAGACAGACAAGGGGGATAAGTTCCCGGTGGTTACTGTCACTGATGAGAGAGGCGAGGAAGTTGATACGCAGTCGGGAAAGACAGAGGGTATCACGGAAACCGCCCTGGCAGATGCAGACAAAAAGGCGGACAGGCACAGCGACAATGGTCAGGACAGTGGAAATGAGAATTTCCTTGGTCAGACAACGGAGCAGTCATTAAATACCGCCGAGGTTGCGACAGAGTCGCCGGTAACAACGGTTAGTTACACTGACGCAGCCGGAACGCAGGAAATCGCAAGACAGATTATTGATCAGATTGAGATTAAGGTCAGCGACGAGACCACCCGAATGGAGATGGAGCTCAATCCTGCAAGCCTTGGAAAGGTTGGTCTTTCCATTGAGGCAAGGAATGGAGTGGTTACAGCTTCTTTCACAGCGCAGAACGAGGCGGTGAGAGCGGCAATCGAAAGCCAGGTAGTTCAGCTTCAGGAGAGTCTGGAGAAACAGGGAGTCAAGATTGAGGCCGTTGAGGTCACACTTGCGAGTCACCAGTTTGAACAGAATCTTGAGAAGGGAAATGAGCAGAACGAGCAGAGAGAAGAAGCTCAGAGGGCTCAGGCGGTATCTGGCAGACGAAGAGTGAACATCAATCTTCTTGATGAAGAGGGCGATGAGGAATCGGAGGAGATTTCCGAGGAAGAAGCCATCAACAGAGATATGATGATTCGCAGTGGCAACTCTGTAGATTACACAGTTTAGCTTTTCACGGTTAGGAGAACATATGAGTTCTGTAGCAAAAATCAGCGACGGTGAGGTCGTTAACAATACAAGTACAACCGCTGCCACTTCTGCAAATTCTAAAAACGGCAGTACGCTCGATAAGGATGCTTTTCTTCAGCTCCTTGTGGCGCAGATGAAGTACCAGGACCCCCTGGAGCCTACATCCAACACTGAGTATGTTGCTCAGTATGCCACATTCTCGCAGGTTGAATCCCTTCAGAATATGTCTACATCCATGGAGAACCAGAACGCACTTACTCTTGTTGGTAAGTATGTGACGATGGATGTTCAGACGGCATCTGGATCTACGACAACAGTTTCAGGAAGGGTCGACTACGTTGAGAAGACCGGAGATGACACATATCTCTATATCGATGGAACCCCTTACAACTATGCGAATCTGAATACAGTCTGGGATGGTGATTATCTCGAGGCATACAACCTCTGCAACAGCTGGGCAAAAAGTGTAAATGAACTCCCTGCAACTGAGAGGATTACACTTGATTACGCTGACAGCATTGCAACCCTGAGAGATACCTACGATAAGATGACAAGCTATCAGAAGTCATTTATCGGAAGCTCACTCACAGATACACTTAAAGCTGCTGAGGCAAAAATTGCAGAGCTTAAAGCAGCAAAGGAAGCTGAGAAATCTGATTCGGAAGAAGCATAACCAACCGTGATGGACAGAAATGGCTTGATGGAGGAGACGGTATCATGAAGATACAGGCAGGAGCAATGCCCTCCATTGATCAGCTGGCGGATCAGTATCTTAAGGGTAGGAATACTGCCCCGGATACAACAGTGCAGGATGCGGTAAGCTTTCAGGAAATATTAAACAGAAAGCAGCTTTCGGCAGGGACGCCGGATACTCTCCGTTTTTCAAAGCATGCCACAAGCAGACTTAACGACAGGCAGATTTCACTTACTAAGGAACAGCTTGAGAGACTGAATGAGGGCACGCAGAAGGCGGGAGCCAAGGGAATCAACGAATCCCTGGTGCTGGTCGATGACCTGGCATTTATCGTAAATATTAAGAATAACACAGTGGTTACAGCTCTTGATTCAACAAAGGCAGACGAGAGTGTGTATACCAATATAGATGGTGCAGTCATAGCATAAGACTGCAGGAACTATTAGGAGGAAATGACTTATGATGAGATCACTCTACGCCGGTGTATCCGGTCTGAAGACACATCAGACCAAGATGGATGTAATCGGTAATAATATTGCAAACGTCAACACAGTTGCATATAAGTCTCAGTCAGCAACTTTCCAGGAACTGATGTATCAGACAACACAGTCTGCATCTGGCGCCAATGCGGAGACAGGAAGAGCCGGAATCAATGCTAAGCAGATTGGTCTTGGTGTAAGGTCTGGAGCAATTAATACAAACATTACTACGGCAGGTGCGTCACAGTCGACAGGTAATCCCTTTGATATCCAGATCAATGGAGATGCGTTCTTTATCGTGAACGATGGACAGACTAATTTTTTCACACGCGCCGGTACGTTCAACATTGATGGAAATGGAACACTCTGCATGACAACTAACGGATATGCAGTAATGGGATGGCAGGCAGATGACGAGGGAAATATTATCAAGAACAGCGTTTCACAGCTCAGAGTCATGAGCGCTGAGAACCTGGTTCAGGACCCTCAGGCTACAACTGATGCATACATGACCGGAACCATCGATAAGAAGGACTCTCAGCTTGAGGATGGACAGGTAACAACAATTCAGGTTTATGATGCAAAGGGATACAGCTATACTGTTAAGTTCTCTATCACAAACACTGATGAAGATGGAAAATTCCTTGAAGAGGGTAAGTACAGAGTTGTTGCTTCTGATATCCTTGATGACAAGGGAAAGTCAGTGCTTACATATGATGCAACAGGTACAGGTGATCCTGGAAACTACGACGTGCTGACTGCTGAAGAGAAGAGGCTTTATCTCGCAGGCAAGAACCTTCTGGACGGCGCAGGTTCCATGAATTTCTATTACAATACAACAAATGGTAAGTGGGGCGGACTTACAAGTGCAACAAGTGGCGAGGAGAACTTCACACTCAACCTGACAGCGCTTGCTGACCTTAACAACGCGTTTACCAAGGATATCAAGATCGATATGACAACAACAAAGAATATCGACAACAATGGTATCTCAACAATCTGCGGAAAGACCGGTAATGTGAGCAATACTGCAATCGGTGCAGGACGTGCAGCCGGCGAGATGGATTCCCTCTCTGTTGGCCAGGATGGTAAGATTGTTGCTACTTATACAAACGGAGTCACAAAGATTCTGGGACAGATTGCTGTTGCAACATTTGCCAATGCAGCAGGTCTTGAGAAGGTTGGAGATAACCTCTATTCTGCAACACAGAACTCTGGCGCATTTGATGGAGTCGGTGTTGACATTACTTCGGCAGCAGGTTCGATGACATCTGGCGTTCTCGAGATGTCAAATGTTGACCTTTCTTCTGAATTTACTGAGATGATTACAACACAGCGTGGTTTCCAGGCTAACTCAAGAATCATCACAGTATCCGACACAATGCTTGAGGAACTTATCAATCTTAAGAGATAATTTTTAGCCATCAGGAGCTAAATATCAGGGGTTATCCTGCATAATCTGCAGGGTGCCCCTTTTACTGTTCTATGAGGGAATGCGGAGGATAATTTATGTTAATTGAAGTCACAAAACTGAATGGAAGCCGAATACTGATAAATACTGAGGCTGTGGAGGTGATAGAAGAGACACCTGACACAGTCATTCTGTTTCAGTCGGGGCGTAAAATAATAGTCAAAGAAGGTAGACAAGAGATTAAAAATTTAGTAAAATTCTAGAGACAGAGTGTAATTATTTTGGTATATTGCGCTCAAATTATGCCCATATGCGCATTTTGGGCATGGAAACTATCAATCATGATAAGAAGGTGACGTTTTGGATTTAGCTTCCATAATTGGAATTGTCGGATGTATCGGCCTTGTTGTTTTTGCTATTGTATCTGGAGACTCTGGATTCGCCGCAATGAGCAACTTCCTCGATGGACAGTCCGCACTTATTACAATTGGTGGTGCCATGTGTGCTATCCTGGCATCCAATACTATCCAGAGCTTTGTTGGAGGACTTAAGACCATCACACTGGTGTTTAAGGCCCCTGCACTCGATGCTCCTGGAATCATCGCGAAGATTATTGAGCTTTCGAATGTTGCTCGTAAGGAAGGTCTTCTTGCACTAGAGGAGGCTGCTTCGGATCTTGATGATGCTTTCCTTAAGAAGGGAATTCTTCTCATCGTTGATGGAACTGACCCTGATCTCGTAAGGGCGATTCTTGAGACTGAGATGGTTGCAATAGATGACAGGCACAGATCAAATATCGGTCTGTGGCAGGATATCGCTTCGATGGGACCTGCCTGGGGTATGATTGGTACCCTCGTTGGTCTTATCAACATGCTTCAGGCCCTGGATGATCCGTCATCAATCGGTCCTTCTATGGCTGTCGCACTTATTACTACATTGTACGGTTCAATGATGGCGAACTGGATTTGTACTCCTGTCGCTTCGAAGCTTAAGCTTAATAACGCTTCAGAGATGCAGGTTAAGGAGATAATGATTGAAGGCCTTCTTTCGATTCAGGCCGGTGAGAACCCGAGAGTAATCGAGGAGAAGCTCAAGTCATTCCTTTCACCTCAGGCAAGAGAGAATATCGGTTCTGATTCTGAGGGCGGAGGTGAGTAGTCTTGGCTAAGAAAAAACCTGAAGAGGTTTCACCTGGATCGCCGGCGTGGATGGCCACGTTTGGAGACCTGATGAATCTTCTGCTCTGTTTCTTCGTGCTCCTGTTCTCAATGTCTACGGTTGATGCCCAGAAGTTTGAGCTTATCGCAGCATCGTTTGCACAGTCCTTCAGTGTTCTTTCTGGTGGTGCTTCGGCTATCGGAGATGGAATGCTGGTATCAAATGGAGTGAGCCAGCTCAATGAGCTGTCTGAATATATCAACAGCATGGGAGCCATGTCTACTCAGGACGGCGTTTCAAGCATGAACACAGAGGGAGATGTTGAAGCTGAGAATGATGCCAAGGAGCAGTTCGAGCAGGAACAGATGCAGGTGTCTGAGGAACTGGCTGAACGCATTCAGGAAGCTGTGGATGAGCAGAGACTTGATAAAGAGATTGATGTCAATTTCACATCCCAGTATGTGCTTCTTACGATGAATGGCGCACTTCTTTTTGATTCTGGAAAGGCGGAAATCAGGGAGGATGCCCTTCCGATACTTGCGAGGGTCGCTAAGATTCTTGAGAAGTATGCTGAACATACGATAGAGGTTGAGGGACACACGGATAACGTGCCCATAAGCAACGGCAGGTTCGGGGATAACAATGAGCTTTCAAGCTTCAGAGCATTGGCAGTGTTTGATTATCTGCTCGATAATACAAGCCTGGATCCTGCAAATATTAAGCACTCAGGAAGAGGAGAGTATATTCCGATTGCGGACAACTCTACACCTGAGGGAAGAGCAAAGAACAGACGTGTTGAGATAAAGATTTATCATGCACTTTCTGCTGAATAATGATATTCGGAGGTCAATACATTGAGAAGGAATCTTCTTTCAATTATTATTTTGGCATTGCTTGTTGTGAATATTGTGATGACAGGCATCATGATGTTTACAATCATTCCTGCCAACAAGAAGACAATCACACTTGTCGGTGATGTGGCAGCAGCAATGAACCTTGAGCTGTCAGATCCGGTGCTGGCCGGAATGGGTTCTTCACAGACTGTAAGTGTTGAGGATACAGCTACATATGACGTTGCTGATCAGATGACAATATCGCTCAGAAAGGGTGAGGATGGCAAGGACCATTACGCAATAGTGTCTGTATCGCTCTGTATGAATACCAAGGCAGAGGATTACAAGACCTATGGCGAGGATGTATCCAACAAGGAATCCATGATTAAAAATGAGATCAATGATGCCATAGGATCCCTCACATATGATGAGGCACAGGCTATGACAACAGCGGAGATTCAGGACATCGTGCTTAAGAAGATTCAGGCAATGTATGGTTCTAGCTTTATTTACAAGGTTGTGTTCAGAGACATAATGTTCTCATAGGCTTTATTGAAATCGTCTTCATGTAGCGAGGAGGTGAACGCGGTTGGGCGAGGTACTCTCTCAAAATGAAATAGACGATCTCCTGAAAGCCTTATCGAGCGGTGAGCTTGATGTAGACAACATGAAGGAGGATCAGGGCAAGCAGGTCAAGGATTACGACTTCAAGCGTCCTGCCAAGTTCTCAAAGGAACACCTTCGAACTCTGGAGATCATCTTCGAGCATTACGGCAGACTGCTGTCCACGAACCTGCCGGTATATTTAAGAAAAAATGTCCAGGTCAGTGTTGTTAACTCAGAGGCACTTACGTTCTCGGAGTTCACGAACTCATTGGCAACACCGGTCCTTCTGGGAATTGTTAATTTTGCGCCGCTAAATGGTAATGTCATGGTGGAGCTTGCTGCCAACCTTGGTTATGCGATCATTGATCGTATGCTGGGCGGACAGGGCAATCCCCTTGATAAGAATCGGGAGTTCTCAGAAATTGAGCTGGCTATAATAGAGAAGATAATAGTGGTGTGTGTCAGGCTGCTGCGCGAGCCGTGGAAAAATGTAATTGAGATCAGCCCTCTCCTTGAGAGAGTTGAGACGAATCCACAGTTTGCACAGATTATCGCACCGACCGACATGATCTCAATCATCACACTCAGTGTGAAGATTGGAGAAGTTGAAGGCCTGATGAATATCTGTCTTCCATACTTTACTCTTGAGAGTATCATGGACCGACTGAATACGAGATACTGGTTCTCCAACATGCAGGAGAAGACCGATGAGAGCTTTGCTCTTCAGATTGAGGATATGATCAAAAGGGTTGATATCCCTATCAAGGCAGTGCTTGGATCGAGCACGGTTTCGGTTAATGACTTTGTCAACCTGGCTGTTGGCGATATCATCAGACTTGACTCAAGGGTGGACGACGAATTGTCAGTCTACGTTGGAAATATTCGTAAATTTACGGCGCTTCCGGGTTCGTCTAAGGACTCATATGCAATCCGGATTACGTCAGTTTTGAATGAGGAGGAATAAGCGGATGGATGGTACACTGTCCCAGGACGAAATAAATGCCCTGCTGAATGGTATGGCTACAGGTGAAATCACCCCTGAGAGTCTTGAAGCAGAAGCTGCCGCTGCTGCTCCGGCTTCGGTTGATGAGGATCCGTTCTTCGGGTCAGCGCCTGTCAATGATCCGGACGCATCCCTTACAGATGCAGAGAAGGATGCAATTGGCGAGGTCGCAAACATCAGCATGGGAACCTCAGCTACAACGCTGTATTCCCTGGTTAACCGGAAGGTAAACATTACAACTCCTGTTGTTTCGCTTGCGAGATGGGAGAATGTTATTGCTGAATATGAGAAACCATGTGTGTTTATTCAGATTCAGTATAAAATGGGACTTGATGGAAGCAACATCCTCATCTTAAAGGAGCAGGATGTTAAGATAATCACTGACCTTATGATGGGTGGTGACGGAACGGATACTTCAGGTGAGCTTGGAGAGCTGCATCTCTCAGCCATTTCCGAAGCAATGAACCAGATGATGGGTTCTTCTGCTACATCACTTTCATCAATGCTTGGCAAGATGATTGACATCTCGCCTCCGCAGGCAAGTCTTATTGACCTGGCGGATCTGGCGAATGCCGATGATATAGCACCATTCCTTACAGGAACGTTCGTAAAAATTGCATTCAGGATGCAGATTGATGAGGATCTCGTAGATAGTACAATCCTTCAGCTTTATCCGCTGGATTTTGCTAAATCACTTTACGATCACTTCCTTACCACTGATGAGCCGGAACCTGAACCGGCGAGTGCACCGGCACCCGAGCCGATGGCAAGTACGCCGGCACCTTCAATGGATATGGGAATGCAGTCTGTTGCACCTATGGGCGGTGGATATGCTGGAATGGATGCTGGCATGGGAATGCCCCAGATGGGAATGGGACAGCAGCCGCAGATGCAGCAGATGCCTATGGGACAGAACCCATATGGAATGCCGCAGATGGGACAGAACCCCTACGGAATGCCGCAGATGGGACAGAACCCCTACGGAATGCCCCCCATGGGACAGACTCAGCAGATGCCCATGGCCAACGTGAACATACAGCCTGCTCAGTTCCAGACCTTCTCAAGTGATCTGGGAATGATGCAGAGCCAGGAGAATATAGAGCTGATTAAGGATGTTCCTCTTGAGGTAACAGTAGAGCTTGGAAGAACCAAGAAGTCTATCAGTGATATCCTTGATTTTGCTCCGGGAACAATCGTCGAGCTTGATAAGATTGCCGGTGAACCCATCGATGTCCTGGTAAACGGAAAGTATGTTGCAAAGGGCGAGGTTGTAGTTATTGAAGAAAGCTTTGGTGTCAGAATCACTGACATTATTAAGTGATAAAAAAGGAGAAAAGAAATGGCAAAGAATATTTTGATCTGTGATGATGCTGCATTCATGAGAATGATGATCAAGGACATCCTTACCAAGAATGGTTACAATGTTGTCGGTGAAGCTGAGAACGGCGCAAGAGCTGTTGAGAAGTACGCTGAGCTTAAGCCTGACCTTGTGCTTATGGATATCACAATGCCTGAGATGGATGGAATCCAGGCCCTTAAGAAGATCAAAGCAGCTGACAGCAGTGCTATGGTTATTATGTGTTCAGCAATGGGACAGCAGGCCATGGTTATCGAGGCTATTCAGGGTGGTGCTAAGGACTTTATCGTTAAGCCTTTCCAGGCAGAGCGTGTTCTTGAGGCAGTTAAGAAGGTTGTAGGCTGATAGATTTTATATGGAAAGTGCAATTCAGCTATTGACTGTGCTGATTATTTTTGCCCTTGTCCTTGTGGTTACATATTTCACCACCAGGTGGATTGGAAATTACCAGAAGGGACGAAGCAGGGGCAGGAATATAGAACTTCTCGATGCGGGGCAACTGTCACAGAATCAGTATATCCAGCTGGTCCGCGTCGGGGAAAAGTATCTGATCCTCGCAGTCTCAAAGGATAATGTCACATTGCTTGGCGAGAGCAGCAGGGATGAACTGCAGCTTGATGAGCCGGGGGATGATGGCAGGCAGAACAGCGCAGATAGCTTCCAGAAACTTTTGGAGGCAGCTAAAAGTAAGCTGCCCCATAAATAAGCTTTAGGGCAGGATGGAGGCAGAATGCTTCATATGTTTTTTAAAAGGCATAAGGTCCTGGTGGGCGTATTATGCCTTCTCTGCATTTTAGGGGTGTTTGCTCCTGCAAGGAAGGTGTATGCTCAGGAGAATACTGAGTCCCAGGCAGCGACATCCGGCAGAAGGGACGGGAATTACGATGCCCTGGGCCTGTTCAGGGATTCTTCATCTCCCAGAACGGTTGTTGAAGAGCAGGGAAGGTCGACCACCGGAGAAGATATCAGAGAATTAAATATTGGAAACAATCTGAACATTACATATCGGGACGGGGAAGGCAATCTGTCGGGGTCTCTGAGAATTCTGATAATTCTAACCCTGATAACGCTTGCACCAACCCTCATAATAATGCTCACGTCATTTACGAGGATACTGATTGTGCTGCATTTTACACGAGCAGCCCTGGGTACGCAGACAGCGCCTCCCAATCAGGTTCTTCTTGGCCTTACATTATTCCTTACATTTTTTATTATGAGTCCTACCATTGCACAGATTAATACTACTGCGTATCAGCCCTTTGAGGCAGGGGAAATCAGTCAGCAGGAATTTTTTGAGAATGCAATGGACCCTATCAGGGAATTTATGTATAAGCAGACCAAGACCAAGGATGTCAAGCTGTTCCTGGAAATAGCAGACATGGAAGAGGTCAGCGAGCTTGATGATATACCGAACATGGTTCTCATACCGTCGTTTCTCATCAGCGAGCTCAGGACTGCTTTCATAATAGGCTTCCTGATTTATGTTCCTTTTATTGTAATTGATATGGTAGTCGCCTCGACGCTGATGTCCATGGGTATGATGATGCTCCCGCCGACGACCATTTCGATGCCATTTAAGATTCTGCTGTTTGTGCTTGCGGACGGATGGAATCTTGTCATTGGAAATCTTGTTAAGACATTTTACTGATAAAGAAGGCGGTGTATAGATGTCAATAGATACAGTTACTTCAATTTCATCACAGGCTCTTTATACAATAATTGTCACGGCAGCTCCCGTGCTCCTGATTTCACTGTGTGTTGGTCTGATAATCAGTATTTTTCAGACTGTTACGTCAATCCAGGAACAGACACTGACCTTTGTGCCCAAAATTCTTTCGATCTTTTTGGGTCTTATGCTGCTGGGACACTGGATGCTGAACAATATGGTTACGTATATGGAAACCCTGTGGTCTGATTTTTCGGTATACATCAGATAGCGCTTTAGAACGGTGGTGAAAAATATGCTGGATATGTCACTCAGTATTCAGGATTTAGAGTATTTCCTTCTGGTCTTCACCCGTATAACCTGTTTTTTCGTGTCGGCTCCATTTTTTTCCACGGCAAATGTACCGTACAGGGCCAAGGTTGGAATAGGATTCTTTACAGCCATGCTGGTGTATCAGTTTGTGGTGCCGCATGAGGCACTTGTGTATAACACGGTTATTGGCTATGCGATACTGGTGTTCAAGGAGGCCATTGTCGGACTGGTTATTGGCCTTGGCGCCAATCTGCCGCTGGCAATCCTGACCTTTTCGGGAAAAATCATGGACATGGAGGTCGGCCTTTCCATGGTGAACATATATGACCCTACCACGAGGGTGTCCGAAGGCTTTTCTGGTATGTTTTATCATTATATGGTGCTTCTGATACTGATTCTTTCAGATATGCACCACTATCTGATAAAGGCACTTGTTGAGGCATTCACGCTTATTCCGACTGGGCATGTGACGATAAATGCGGACCGGCTATATGCAAGTTCACTCGTTTTCCTGGCTGATTATATCTCAATCGGTTTCAGGATATGCCTTCCGATTTTTGCGGCAATCCTTATGGTGAATGTCGTGCTTGGTGTAATGGCCAAGACCGCACCGCAGATGAATATGTTTTCGGTAGGTATGCAGATTAAGATACTTATGGGCCTTGGAATAATGTTCGTGACCGTGGCTCTCATCCCGGGAGCATCTGCTTTTATCTACACTGAGATAAAGAGAATGGTAGTCATGATGACGCAGGTTTTTTATTAGGGATTGGCTAAATGGACAGAGAGTATACAGTGCCAGCAATTGAATTAAATCTGCAGTTTTTTGCAAAGATGGGTCCTGGTGGAGAGAAGACAGAGGAACCAACAGCCAAGAAACTGGAGGATTCCAGAAAGGAAGGCCAGGTTGCGAAGAGCCAGGAACTGACTGGCGCGTGTTCGCTTCTTGCGATGTTCCTTACACTGAAGTTCTGCTGTACATACCTTGCACAGAATTTCGTGGACAATTTTTCTCTTGTGTACAATAAGATTCCTGACATCATTGTTCTCTGGAATAATCGTCTGGAGACCAGGGATATAGCTATTTTTATAAAGGAGATTCTGATAAGAATCATCCTTGCGATGGGGCCCTTCCTTCTTGTAGGAGTTGCCGTTGCCTTTGTGACCAATGTTGTCCAGGTCAAGTGGAAGCCGACGCTTAAGCCGCTAAAGCCCAAGTTCAGCAAGCTCAATCCGGTTAACGGAGTAAAGCGTCTGTTTTCGAAAGAAAAACTGGTTGAACTTGCCAAGTCAATAATAAAGGTTGCTATTATCTACTATGTGGTTGTCGGTGTTCTTAAGGACAAGCTGGGGCTTCTGCTTAATCTGTATGACCTCAGTCTTAAGAGTGCAATTCAGGTTACAGGCCAGCTCGTGATTGA
>DCHL01000007.1:16764-24353 GCA_002317595.1 Lachnospiraceae bacterium UBA1753
GGCTATCAGAAGTGGAAGTTCAAGGATGACATGAAGATGACGAAGCAGGAAGTTAAGGATGAGATGAAAAATTCCGAGGGAGATCCTGCAGTCAAGGGACAGCAGAAGCGAAAGATGCGTGAAGCTTCGCAGCGCCGTATGATGCAGAATATTCCACAGGCTGATGTTGTCATCACGAACCCTACGCATTTTGCGGTTGCGCTGCAGTACGACAGCGAACTTGCGGATGCACCGATTGTTGTGGCTAAGGGTGCCGATTATATGGCACAGAGAATAAAGGATATAGCAAAGGAAAACGGAGTTGAAATTGTCGAGGACAAGCCGCTTGCCAGAATGCTGTATCACAATGTTGAACTGGGGGAACTGGTTCCGCCTGAACTCTATCAGGCAGTGGCTGAGGTGCTTGCCTTCGTTTACAACCTGAAGAAGACCAGAGCTTCATAAGTAGTAAGCGGAGAGGATGGCGGATATCTGCCTTACAGAATATGCGAAAGGAGGTAGGAGATGCTGAAATCAATAAAGATTCAGGATGCAGGAGTTGCGATTTACCTGCTCCTTGCTTTTATCTTCATGATTATCACCATACCGTCATGGATTCTTGACGTCTGTATTGCTTTCAACATAGCAATTGCATTTGCTGTTCTCTTCAATACCATTTTCGCAAAGGAAGTCCTGGACATGTCATTGTTCCCGACAATGCTGCTCTTCACCACGCTGTTTAGGATTTCACTCAATATTTCAAGTACAAAGCTTATCCTTACAACTGGAAATCCCGGAAATGTTGTAACCACTTTCGGCCAGTATGTCGGTGGTAATGATATTATTGTTGGAGCCATAGTTTTCATCATTCTCATCATAATTCAGTTCCTTGTAATCAACCAAGGTTCTGAGCGTGTTGCTGAGGTAACCGCCAGATTTACACTGGATGCCATGCCCGGTAAGCAGATGGCCATTGATGCTGACCTGAACACCGGTGCCATCGATGATGAGGAGGCGAAGAGAAGAAGAGAGAAGCTGCAGGAAGAGAGTTCCTTCTTCGGCTCCATGGATGGTGCTGTTAAGTATGTAAAGGGAGATGCAACGGCGGGTCTGATTATCACAGCAATTAACCTGGTTGGCGGAATTGCCATGGGTGTACTCAGACAGGGCCAGGATATTTCCACTGCCCTCAGTACCTACAGCATCCTGACAATCGGTGACGGACTTGTATCACAGATACCGTCGCTGCTCATATCGCTGTCGACAGGTATCCTTGTTACCAAGGCGAGTAAGAGTGCGGATTTTGGTACCATGCTCGTTGGGCAGCTGTTTGGACTGCCTAAATCGATGTACTTCGTGGGAGCGGCTATCTGCTTCCTGGGAATTGCAACACCTCTTAACCCAATTATTTTCCTTGCACTTGGAATGCTCTTCATCGTTGGCGGAAGAGTCATCCAGAATACAGTTGAGGAGGCTCAGGTTGAGACTGCGGTTGAGGCAGATGAAGTATCTGCAGAAGAGGTCAGAAAGCCAGAGAATGTTGTGTCGCTTCTTTCTGTTGACCCGATTGAGCTTGAGTTCGGTTATGGAATCATCCCTCTTGCAGACGTGAATCAGGGCGGAGACCTTCTTGATAGAGTCGTAATGATAAGGCGTCAGGTAGCCCTTGAACTTGGTACGGTTGTTCCGATTATCCGTCTGAGGGATAACATCCAGCTGAACCCAAACCAGTACATCATCAAGATTAAGGGAATCCAGGTCAGTGAAGGTGAAATCCTGTTTGACCATTACATGGCGATGAATCCTGGTTTTGTTGAAGAGGAGATTACAGGTATCCCGACCTTTGAACCCTCCTTCCACCTTCCTGCAATCTGGATTACGGAAGGTCAGCGAGAGCGTGCAGAGTCCATGGGATATACGGTTGTTGATCCTCCTTCAATCATAGCAACCCACCTCACAGAGGTCATCAGAAAGCATATTTCCGAGCTCCTCACAAGGCAGGATGTACAGAATCTTGTCAATAACCTTAGGGATACGAATCCTTCCCTGGTGGACGAGCTTACGCCTAAGCTCCTGGGACTTGGTGAGATACAGAAGGTTCTGCAGAATATGCTGAAGGAAGATATTTCTATCAGGGACCTGCTGACAATATTCGAGACGCTTGCTGACTATGCGCCGATGACCAGGGATACTGATGTGCTCACGGAGTATGCGAGACAGGCTCTCAAGAGAGCAATCTCGGCCAAATTTTTTCCGCCAAACGAGGTTACATCAGTGGTGACGCTTGACCCGAAGGTTGAGTCGGACATCATGGCCTCTGTCAAGCAGACGGAAACCGGCTCTTACCTGACACTTGATCCGGCAAGGATCAAGGCAATCATGTCATCTGTGGAAAATGAGGTCAGGAAGCTTGAGGAAGCAGGCAAGAACAGCATTGTGGTGACCTCGCCGATTGTGCGTATTTATTTTAAGAAACTCACAGAGGATTACATCAGCGACCTGATCGTAATTTCCTATAATGAGATAGATACCAATGTTGAGTTACAGTCTATTGGAATGGTGACAGGATAGTGATCATTAAGAAATTTACAGGAAAAAATGAAAATGAGGCAAAGGCAGCTGCGACCAAGGAGCTTGGGGCAGGTGTTGTCTTCATGAATGTCAAGACGGTTAAGCCGAAGGGGCTGTTTTCGTTCCTTCGTCCATCGACTGTGGAAGTTACTGCAGCTATTGAGGAAGAGACTGACAATCCGCCGGCGAAAAAGCCAGCTGCTGAACCACCGAAGGAGGCTCCAAAACCAAGGTTCAAGGATGTCATTGTGGATGATGAAGATGATACTCCTGCTGCACCTGAGAAGAAAGATGACATTGAAGCGAAGCTTGCGAGCATCCATTCACTGATTGAGGAGAAGCTTTCGAAGGAAGAAGAGACCTTCGACCCTGCGGACGAGCCTTCGCCGATAAGCGGCGGAAAAAATGAGGTTGTCCAGTTCCTAAAGCTTATCTACAACACTCTCATCGATAATGAGGTGGATGAAAAATATGCGAATGAGCTTCTCGGCGAGATTGAGCGGATGAACCGCCCCGGTGCGACGATTGATTACCTCCTTGGCAACATCTACCAGAAGATGATTCTGAGTTTTGGTCAGGCAAGCACGGTCCAGCCTTCTGATGAGGGGCCGAGAGTTGTATATTTTATCGGACCTACAGGCGTGGGCAAGACGACAACAATTGCCAAGGTTGCTTCGATTCTCTCAGTGTCAAAAAATAAGAGCGTTGCACTAGTTACGACGGATACATACAGGATTGCGGCTGCGGAACAGCTCAAAACCTATGCCAATATTCTGAACGTGCCCTTCAAGGTTATCTATACGGAGGAGGAGATGGTTGCAGCATATAAGGAACTGGAATCCTGCGATTACATCCTCGTGGATACGGCCGGTCATTCTCCCAAGAATGATGACCTCAAGGCAAACACAAGAAAGTTCCTTCATGCCCTTGATGAGCTCGCAAGGAAAGAGGTATACCTTGTTCTCAGCGCGACAACCAAGTACAAGGATCTCAAGCTTATTGCGGATATGTACAAGGAGATGGACGATTATAAGCTTATTTTTACAAAGCTTGATGAGACAGGTTCTCTTGGAAATCTTTGGAATATCAAGAGATATACCGATACAGCTATTGGTTATGTGACTACGGGACAGAATGTTCCAGGTGACATACAGTCCTTTAATCCCCAGACAACTGTAAAACAGCTGCTTGGCGGAAAATAGATTTAGATGGAGATTTATTAATTGGATCAGGCAACACAGCTTAGAAACATAATAAAGATGAATTCGAATCCGCGCCCCAAGGCCAGGGTGATTACGGTTACCAGTGGTAAGGGCGGTGTTGGAAAGTCGAACGTTGCCATAAATCTGGCGGTAGAGTTCAAGAAACGCGGCAAGCGGGTACTGATATTCGACGCGGATTTCGGTCTTGCCAATATTGAGGTAATGTTCGGAGCTGTTCCACAGCACAATCTCGCTGACCTAATTTACAGAGGAATGAGCATTAAGGATGTCATTACCTGGGGACCGATGGAAATCGGATTTATTTCGGGTGGATGCGGTATAGCACAGCTCTCAGGACTGACGATGCAGCAGATAACCTTTATCGTGCAGAATCTGGCTCAGCTTGATGAACTGGCAGACGTGGTTATCATTGACACAGGAGCCGGAATCTCAAGTGCAGTTCTGGAATTCCTGGTGGCCAGTGGTGAGATACTTCTTGTCACGACTCCGGAGCCGACCTCGATAACGGATTCCTACTCGCTTCTCAAGGCGCTTGGAAGACATCCGAGGTTTGATTCGAATGCAACTACTGTCAAGATGGTTGCAAACAGGGTTGAGGATACTGCTGAAGGACAGCAGCTCTACAGAAAACTGAATTCGGTTGTAGAGAGATATCTTCAGGTTCCGCTTGGGTTCATTGGTGTCATTCCTCAGGATTCGCTACTGACCAAGGCGGTTATGCAGCAGAGTCCGATTTGCATTCAGAACCCGAATGCCATTTCGGCGAAGGCATTTTCATCGCTTGCGGATGTACTGCTGGAAAACGAGACGTCCCAGAAGACAATAAAGCGCGGTATGGCTGGTTTTTTCGCCAGCTTTACGGCGGGAATCCATAGATAGAATTAATTCATACATTTTATGCGAGGGGGAAGAGAAATGCCGGTACTTACGAGTTATGTGCATCCCGGTGATAAGGTTGATGTGACAATCAACAGG
Source organism: Lachnospiraceae bacterium UBA1753 (assembly GCA_002317595.1). Lineage (GTDB taxonomy): Bacteria > Bacillota > Clostridia > Lachnospirales > Lachnospiraceae > UBA1753. Next base: position 21,513 of record DCHL01000007.1, read on the forward strand.
ACCAAGGATGATGGCGGAACTGAAAAGAGACAGCTTCGGACTGTGGTATTCGATATTAGTTCCGACGATGAGCTTAAACTCAATATGCCCATGGACGGTGGAAAGCTTGTGCTGCTGTCGGTTGGAACGGAGTATGAGCTCTGCTTTTACACTGAGAATGGACTTTTCCAGTGTGTAGCTGTTGTGCGTGAGCGCTACAAGAGCAACAACGTATTTGTTGTAGCAATGGAGCTTACCCAGGGACTGAGAAAATACCAGAGAAGAGAGTACTATCGTCTGAACTGCGTGCTCGATATGAAATGTACAGAAATTGATGAGGACGATGTTCAGCGCTTTTCAAACAGGGTAGAATTTCTTGAGACTGATTTCACAATGCAGGATGGGATAATAGTTGACATCAGCGGTGGCGGAATCAGGTTCCTGTCAAGGAACAGATATGAGACAGACATGAGCATTTTCTTCAGCTTCGGTCTCGTGGTCGGAGGCCGCGATACTGATTTCATGGCGGTTGGAAGAATTCTCGTTTCCGAACCCCTGGAAAACAGACCTGGCGAGTATGTGAACCGTGTACAGTTTGTCAATATGGGAGCTGACGACAGGGAGAGCATAATAAGATATATTTTTGAAGAAGAACGCCGCATAAGGCGAAAAGAACGAGTATAAAATAGAAAACGAAGGATAAAAAAATGGCAAAAAAAATACTGATTGTTGATGATTCAGCACTCATGAGAAGGCTTGCCTGTGATATAATTAACGCAGACAGCAGGTTTGAAGTTGCTGACATGGCAAAAAATGGTCTTGAAGCACTTGAACTACTGAGGGTGAAATCCTACGATGCGGTCATTCTCGATGTGAACATGCCGAGGATGAACGGCCTTGAACTTCTGAAGAAGCTTCAGGAAGAGAACATTACTCCGCGAGTACTGATGTTCTCGACCCAGACCTCTGAAGGAGCGAGAGAGACAATTGAAGCACTTGAACTTGGTGCTATCGACTTCATTCAGAAGCCTGAAGGCGTTATGAGTGTTGCAGACTACAAGTTCAGGGACAGATTTCTTTCTCTGCTTGGTGTTGTGGCGAGGTCATTTGGTGGACCGAGGCTTAAGGAAGATGCAATTGGAGCAGGTACGGCAAGGACCAGCGACAGAACAGTCGCGGCGACGACAGCCACAATGAACCGCCTTGCTTCAATGAGGAAGGCCCCTACGGATCATAAGCTCAAGAGGAGTGAGAAGATTGTGGGTGAGAAGGTGCTGGCTGTTGCTAGTTCGACAGGTGGACCTAAGGCCCTTCAGCAGTTTATCCCCCGCCTTCCAGCCGACCTCAATGCACCAGTGCTTCTGGTACAGCATATGCCGGCCGGATTTACAAAGTCACTTGCAGATAGACTGGATCAGCTCTCAGGGCTCCGCGTCAAGGAGGCTGAGGATGGGGACCGTCTTGAAAAAGGATGGGTGTATGTTGCCGCTGGTGGAAGGCACATGAAGGTTGGTAAGAGCGGAAATCACTACCGCATCTACTACACTGATGAGCCTACACGTGAGGGCGTGAGACCAAGTGCCAATTATATGTATGAATCCCTGATTGATTCTTCCTTCGCACAGGTATGCTGCGTGGTGATGACAGGAATGGGAGCAGATGGTACCGAGGGAATAAAGAACCTCGACGCCAAGAAGAAGATACATGTAATTGCCCAGAACGAGGAAACCTGCGCTGTGTTTGGAATGCCGAAGGCTATAGTCGGCACGGGCCTGGTCAACGAAGAACTTCCGCTTGAGGAACTGGCAGATGCGGTAGTAAGAGTGATCGGCACGAAATAGCTAGGAACATTATTTTTTACCACATACTTTGCTGGTGGAGGCAATGGTGGTAATCAAGGAGGGTATAAGATATGGATGTAAGTCAGTATTTGGAAATTTTCATCGATGAGACGAAGGAGCATATCCAGAGCCTGTCAGATCAGCTTATGATTCTTGAGCAGGAGCCTGAGAATCCGGACTGTATCAACGAGATATTCCGTGCCGCTCATTCCCTTAAGGGTATGGCTGGAACCATGGGATATAAGCGCATGCAGAATCTGACGCACGATATGGAGAATGTTCTCATGGAAGTCAGAAACGGTGCGATGAAGGTCCAGGGGAACCTTATCGATGTGCTGTTTCAGGCTCTTGACGCACTTGAGCAGTACCTCACCTGCATTCAGGAGACCAGCGATGAAGGAACAAATGACAATGAGAATATAATTCAGGCACTTAACAAGGTTCTCGAGGAAGGTAAGGGTGGCGCTTCTGAAGCAGCACCTGCACCTGAAGCGGCACCTGCGCCTTCTGCAGCACCTGCTGCAGATGCTTCCGCAGTCGCACCTGCACCCGCAGGCGATAAGGGAAAGTGGTCTGAAATCAAATTTGATGATTCGCAGCAGAGCGTTCTTGCTGGAGCAATCAGTCAGGGTATGCATGTATATGGAATGACAGTTCTCGTTCAGGAGAGCTGCATCCTTAAGGCCGCAAGAGCATTCCTTGTATTTAAGGCAATTGAGGAACTTGGTGAGATCGCAGTGAGCAATCCCAGTTCACAGGATATCGAGGATGAGAAGTTTGAGTTTGACTTCAGTATGGTTATCATCTCAGCTGAGCCACTCGATAAGCTTATCACAGCTGCTAAGAACGTTTCTGAAATTGAGAATGTATTCGGTGCTGAACTGACAGCTGCTGATGTTGCAGTTGAGGAAGAGGCGGAAGCAGTTGAGGCGCCTAAGGCTGAAACAGTTGCGGCTGCTCCTGTTGTCGCTGAGGCTCCCGCTGAGAAGAAGGTTGAGGCTAAGAAGGAGAGCGCACCTGC
>DCHL01000007.1:24436-32470 GCA_002317595.1 Lachnospiraceae bacterium UBA1753
GTTGATATTGAGAAGCTTGATGATCTCATGAACCTTGTCAGCGAGCTTATCATCGCAAAGAATTCACTGGTATCTGCAACCTCTTCAGAAGAGGGTGAGAGTAACCGTGCATTTAACGAGGAAATTGAGTACCTTGAGAGCGTAACTACCAACCTTCATGAATCAGTTATGAAGGTTCGAATGGTTCCAATCGAGAGCGTTGTTCAGAAGTTCCCTAGAATGATCAGAGATCTTCAGAAGAAGCTTGATAAGAAGATGGATCTCTATATGTATGGTGAGGAGACAGAGCTTGACCGTACTGTTGTAGATGAGATTGGCGATCCTCTTATGCACCTTCTCAGAAACTCAGCTGACCATGGTCTTGAGACAAATGAGGTTCGTCTTGAGAGAGGAAAGCCTGAGGTTGGTACAATTATTCTCAACGCATACCAGGATGGAAACAACGTTATCATCGAGGTTAAGGATGATGGTAATGGAATCGATGTTGAGGCTGTAAAGGCTAAGGCAATAGAGCGTGGCACAATTTCACCTGAGCAGGCTGAGTTAATGAGCGACAAGGAAATCGTTGATCTCCTGTTCATGCCTTCATTCTCAACTGCAAAGCAGGTTACAGACGTTTCAGGAAGAGGTGTTGGTCTTGATGTTGTTAAATCAAAGATTGAGGCACTTGGCGGAGATGTATCTGTTAAGACCAAGCTTGGTGAGGGTTCAACATTCACAATCAGACTTCCTCTTACACTTGCTATTATCCAGGCACTCATGGTTGAGGTTGGAACAGAGAAATATGCGATTGCCCTTGGCTCTATCGATACAATCGAGGATATTCCTGCATCTGATATCAAGTTCGTACAGGCTAAGGAAGTTATCCAGCTTCGTGGCAATGTCATTCCTCTTATCAGACTCTCAAATGTTCTTGATGCAAACAGCACCAAGGATCCTGATGAGAACCTTGTAGTAGTTGTAGTTAAGAAGGGCGATAACCTTGCAGGTCTTGTGGTTGATGAACTCATTGGTCAGCAGGAAATCGTTATTAAGTCCCTTGGCAAGTATATAAACAGCAGCAAGATTATCAGCGGTGCTACAATCCTCGGAAATGGTGAGGTTGCACTTATCGTTGATACAAATGTTCTGCTTTAATCGGGAAAGGAGATTATCATGGCAATGGAAAATATCCTTGGAACAGGAATAGAGTATGAGAAGGTTCAGTACATGGTGGTCCGTCTTGGAGATGAGCAGTACGGAATCGATATAAAGTACATTGACAATATCGTTCGTATGCAGCCTATCACAAGAGTTCCTAAGGTGCAGAATTACTTTAAGGGTGTTATTAACCTCCGTGGTGAGGTTATTCCCGTAATGAGCTTAAGGCTTAAGATGGGCCTTGCGGATGATGTTTTTACTAACATAAGCAGAATCATCATCATTAAGATGGAGCCGGACGCATCAATCGGTGTAACAGTTGATGAAGTAAAAGAGGTTGTTACTCTCGATGAGACGTGCATCGATCAGGTTGCATATGATGCAGGTACAAAGGATGAGATGTCAAACTTTATCAGTGGAGTAGGCAAGAACAATGGATCACTTATTTCACTTCTTGACCTTGGTGTGATCATTGGTGACAAGGATCCGGTATAAACAGGAGATGAGGTCTTATGGCTAATTTAGATCTTAATAATATGGAGGGCATCTACTACGATGTCCTCCGGGAAATAGGAAATATTGGAGCGGGAAATGCGGCCACATCACTGGCGCAGATGCTTCAGACAAAGGTAGATATCAGCGTTCCTAAGATTGAACTTCTTGACTTCAGTGAGGTTGGAGAAGCAATGGGCGGAGAAGAGAAGATTATGGCTGGCATATATCTCGGAATTGAAGGAGATATCAGCGGCAGCATTATGTTCCTTCTTGAAGAAAAGGCAGCCCATGTTCTTGTGGCAAAACTTATGGGAATGACAGACGTTGTTGATTCGCATGAGTTCAGCGAAATTGAGGTTTCTGCTCTTGGTGAGATTGGAAATATCATGACTGGAGCATATCTTAATTCGCTGTCTACACTAACTAACATGAAGATTATTCCTACGGTTCCTGATCTGTGCATAGATATGGCGGGTGCACTTCTGTCAGTTCCAGCTATAGAATTTGGAACCATGGGCGACAAGATGCTCATGATAGAGACATCATTTACGGACGAACAGACAATTAACGGATATTTCGTGCTTGTGCCTGATTTGCCGTCGTACGAGAAACTGTTATCATCATTAGGTTTATAAGTTTCGGGAGTAGTTATGGGAGAAGTAATCAAGGTTGGAATGGCCGACCTGAAATTATGTATGAGTCCTAACGCAGTGACTACGCTGGGACTTGGATCCTGTGTCGGGGTTGCTATCAGAGATCCACAGACCAAGGTTGGTGGGCTTGCGCATGTAATGCTGCCAGACTCCACCGCTGTGAAAAATAATGGAAATATTGCGAAGTTTGCTGATACCGGTGTGGATGAACTCATCAGACAGATGGAGGCGGCGGGAGCTTCCAAGAAGCGTATGGTTGCCAAGATTGCAGGTGGTGCACAGATGTTTGCTATGCAGTCAAAGACTGAGCTTGTGAGAGTCGGTGAGAAAAATGTCAATGCGGTCAAGGCGCGTCTGGCGATGCATGGGATTAAAATCATTGCAGAGGATACTGGCGCAAATTACGGAAGGACTGTAGTGTTCTATCCCGAGACCGGGGATTATGAGATTAAGGCAGTCGGCAAACCGGTAAAGAAGATTTGATATGCCTGATACAGAAAAGAAAGAAACCACAAAAAAAGAAATTCGCAAGGAACCTGAACTGGCTGAAACAGAAGAGAAGGAGCCAGAGATAGTTCATCTTAAGACGAAGACTGTTCCTGCCATTGTCATGCTTCTGGCGGGGAGTGTTGCTGCAATAGATACATTTATTCAGCATTACCCACTTAAGAATTCGCTTATTATTATTCTTGCGACGTTATTGATTTTTCTCTTTATTGGGGAAATCATAAAAATGCTGCTCGACAGAGTTGAGGTAATCGTTCCTGAAGAAACCATGGAAGAGGAAGGAAATGATGAGGGCAGCGAGGAAGGTGAAGAGAGTCAGCCCGAGGAGTAATCAGCTTAGGGGACGATTTTCATAGGGAGAAGGAATGGACGAAGCTAAAAGAAAAAAGCTTTGGGATGAATATTCGAAGACCAGATCGGCAGCAGTGCGTGAGCAGATTATCGTTGAGTATGCTCCGCTTGTTAAGGTAGTTGCCGGACGACTCAGTATGTATCTCGGGTACAATGTTGAGTATGATGATCTGGTTGGGTATGGTGTCTTTGGTCTGATTGATGCTATAGACAAGTTTGATTCAGGTAAGGATGTCAAGTTTGAGACATACGCAAGCCTCAGAATTCGAGGAGCAATTCTTGACCAGATCAGGAAGATGGACTGGATTCCAAGAACAGTCAGACAGCGTCAGAAGAAGATAGATACTGCGATTAAGGAGATTGAAGCAGCTGAGGGCAGGACCGCTACTGATGAAGAGATAGCAAATAACCTTGGAATCTCTGGGGACGAGTATCTTGAGTGGCAGCAGCAGCTCATGGTAACCAATGTTGTTTCGCTGAATGAATTTGCTGACGCAGGTACAGAGGCTCCCATTGATAGGACTAAACAGCAGCAGGAGACCCCGGAAGATGCACTGCTTCAGGGTGAACTCAAAGAGCAGCTTGCGCAGGCTCTTGAGGTTCTGACAGAAAAAGAGCGCAAGGTCATCCTTCTATACTACTATGAAGAACTTACTTTGAAGGAAATTAGCAACATTCTCGATGTTTCCGAGTCACGTGTGTCACAGCTTCATACTAAGGCACTCGTTAAAATGAAGACAAAGCTTGGAAAATATATGGGAGTTCTTACAACGCAATGATTTTGGGGAGAGTATATGCCAGACAGGAATGGCTATTTTCAGGTTATTGTAAGGCCGGATGGAACGTATCTGCACTTGATTCCACCCACAGGAATGGGGGATCGAATTTCAGTTAATGAGGTAACAAATTATCTCGCCTTCAAGGCACTTACATATGATCTGTTAGAGCTTGATCAAGCAGTAAAACAGAATGAAGATATGATGGTTAAACTGTCGATGGAGCAACCCTTCATCGAGCAGGAGATGATGCTGCTCGATTTTTCAGAGGGGGACCTTACTTGTACGGCAAGATTTTATCCCCCTTTTGAAGGCGGTTCGCTTATGGACCGTTCTGAAATAATGGGCGATCTCAAATATAATGGAGTTGAATTTGGGATAAAAAGCAGTGTGATTGATTCATTTCTTTTGGACAGGCAGTACTGTACGTCCTATGTTGTGGCTGAGGGAGTGCCTATGGTAGAGGGCACAGATGCCAGAATAGAGTACCTGTTCAATACAGACCTCACACAGCGTCCGGCCCAGAATGAAGATGGCAGTGTTGATTACTTCCATCTTGATAATATCTGCAGGTGTTCTGAGGGGCAGGTTCTTGCAAAAATGATTCCTGCAGTGCCCGGAGTACCAGGTCAGTCTGTAAAAGGGAAGATGGTTATGCCTAAAATTCCCAGGAATGTCCTTTTTCAGTTCAGCAACAACATTGAGAAATCTGATGATGGGCTGCAGTTGATTTCAATGCTCAATGGCCATGTTACCCTTGTGGATGGCAAGGTTTTTGTCTCTGGCGAACTTGATATTACTAATGTAGATGTGTCCACGGGTGACATTGATTATGATGGCAGCGTACTCGTAAAGGGAAATGTCATTTCGGGATTTACGGTTAAGGCAACGGGAGACATCGAGGTTCAGGGCGTTGTTGAAGGTGCCCACCTTATTGCAGGCGGACAGATTATCATTAAGCGTGGAATTAATGGAATGGCCCGCGGTGTTCTTGAGGCGGGAAGCAATATTCTGTGTAAATTTATAGAAAATGCCACCGTTAAGGCAGGAGGCTATGTCGAGACAGACTGCATTATCCATAGTACTGTTTCTGCTGGAACCCATATCGCCGTACAGGGTAAAAAAGGATTTATCACTGGTGGAGCAGCTAGAGCCGGTGAATATATTGATGTTAAGACCATTGGATCGACAATGGGAGTTGATACGACTATTGAGGTAGGTGTGGACCCGAATCTCAGAGAGGAGTACAACGATCTCAATAGAGAGACGCAGCAAATAAGAAAAGAAATAACAAGGCTTGAGCCGGTAATCAGGGCTGTGGGTGAGCGTCTTGGTCGAGGCGAGAAGCTTTCGCTTGACCAGATGAAGGAAGCAAAATCGCTTTCCAAGGTTCTTGCCCAGAATAAGGAAAAGCTCAAGGCAAATATGGTCTCAATGGCTAAGCTTGAGATATTGTTTGATAATTGCAGCGATGCTGTGGTAAGGGTATCGGGGCAGGCTTTCCCAGGAACCAAGCTTACAGTGTCTGGAGCAAACATGGTTCTTAAGACTCCTTACCAGTACTGCAGATTCATTCGTGAAGGCGCAGATGTAATCATGAAGCCATTATAGTCGGAGGAACTCTATGTTAAACGGTATTTCACCAATTGAACTTAGTGGAACTGTTGGAAGGACACAGGATTTCTCTATTATGAAGCACCAGGATGATGCGAAGCCTGTGATAGATCAGGGAAATTCGCTTGTTCAGGTTGAAAAAAATGTTGAGTCGCAGGCATCGACTGTAATTCGAGGCAACAGGACCGAAACCAACACCGAAGGTGGAGATGGTAAAGGGTATGCAGGAGATGGCGGAAGACAACGAAAAAAGAAGGATGAAGTGCCGAAAGAAGGACGCGTTATGGTGAAGAGACCAGGCGGGTTCGATATTTCGGTGTAATAATATTTGAGAGGATAGATGTTGATGTCAGTAATGGAAATCGCACTGCTTGTTGCAGGTGCTGCCATTTTCATAGTGAGTTTCCTGATTCCGGAAGGAAAGCAGGGAGGACGCAGCTCAAAGGCAGAGCGCGAGGCAATCAGACGAATCGTGGATGATTCCATTGCTGATGCCAATGAAAAAATCAATGGGATGGTGGATGAATCTGTCCAGTATGCTGTCGAGAAGTCTGAGCGTTCGCTCGAGCGTGTCTCAAATGAGAAAATTATGGCAGTGAGCGAGTATTCGGACAGTGTTATTTCTGCCATTGAGAAAAATCATCAGGAGGTAATGTTCCTGTATGATATGCTGAATGACAAGACCGTTGACCTCAAGAATACAGTCAGGGAGGCTCAGCAGGTTGAGAAGGATACGCGTGCCGCAATCGAAGAGGCACAGAGTGTGCAGCCTTCTATGGCAGCACAGCCTGCAGCTTTTGCACAACCTTCACCTTCAGTCCATGCTGCAGCATTTGCACAGCCTTCAGAAACTTCCTATTCTTTAGGTGATTCTGCTCAGCCGGTATCTGCAATAGAGAGGCTTCTGGCTGGAAATATGACACGCGAGAGGGAACTTGAGCAGGCTGAAGAGTCACAATTTGCACAGCTCGTTCCTGCGGAGCGGATTTCCGTGAGTGATGATGGAGATGTGTCGGTATCTCCCTATGTTCCAGACAGCAGGACGGAGGACAAGAAACCCGCCAGCGATTCTTCGAAGGGAAAGAAGAAGAGCACTTCTGCCGGTAAGGCTGCACCGACTCGCAAGGCACCCGCAAAGCAGATAAGGGGTGCTAAAGCAACAGCGGCAGCAAAGAAGATGGATATCAGTCTTAATTCTGCTGGCGGTGGAAGAAATAAGAATGAAAAGATACTTGAGCTTCACAGACAGGGCAAGTCAAATGTGGAGGTTGCAAGGGAGCTGGGTCTCGGAACAGGAGAGGTTAAGCTCGTGATCGATCTGTTTGAGGGAACGAAATGAAGCTTAACTACTATTTGAGAGGTCTGGGAATAGGAATTGTAGTGACAGCGCTCCTTATGGGCATCACTGGCAAGTCCAGCCCTATGACAGATGAACAAATTAAGAATAGAGCACGTGAACTCGGAATGATTGATTCTGGAGAGCAGGTCCTTTCGGAAAACAGCCAGCTGTCTGATAAGGATGAGGCAGTTGCCACTATTGTTCTGGGCGAGACACCCGAGAACGGAACCACTAAGCCAGAAGATGCTCTCGAAGCTCTGACTGAAAATATTACCAAGGGAGATAAGGCTACATCAAGTTCCTCAGATAAGAAGGAAACAAGCTCCTCAGATAAGAAGGAAATGAGCTCATCAGATAAGAAAGAGACAAGCTCCTCAGATAAGAAGGAGACGTCAAGTTCCTCTGAAAAGAAGGAAACAAGTTCCTCGGTGAAAAAGGAGGCAAGTTCTTCTGCGAAGCTCCCTGAGGTTGGAACAAAGGCCGACGAGAGTGAGGACGGACAGGCCCCTGATAAGGCGAAGCAGTCAAGCTCAGTGAAGACATCAAGTTCAGCAAAGAATTCGAGTTCAGCAAAGTCTTCAAGCTCAGCAAAGGATTCGAGTTCAGCAAAGTCTTCATCATCTACTAAGGAAGAGAAGCTGGCGGCTGCGACGGAGGATGCCAAGAACAGGGCTGAGGCCCAGGCTTATACCCTCACGGTATCAGGAGGACAGGGTTCTGCAAGTGTTGCGAAGGAACTTGAGCGTGCAGGAATTATTGCTGATGCGGATGCTTTTGATAAGTTCCTCTGTGCAAATGGTTACGACAGGCGAATTACGGTCGGAAAAAAAGTGATACCAGCTGGAGCATCTGAGGTTGAAATCGCAGGAATTCTTACAGTGAAATAATTGTCTTTGAAGACTACCGACGAAGAATTGATAATATTGATAAAAACATTATTTTTAGCCCTTGCAAATGCAGGGGCTTTTATGTTACTATATCGAAGTTGACGATTAATCACATAGGTGGACTGTCGGATGGTGCGGACTGCTCTTTGCCGTGACCCGATGGGGAGAAACCTATGGAAGCAAAAAACCAAATGGAGGTATTAAAATGAGCGTTATTTCTATGAAGCAGCTGCTTGAGGCAGGTGTACACTTTGGACATCAGACAAGAAGAT
>DCHL01000136.1 GCA_002317595.1 Lachnospiraceae bacterium UBA1753
ATGATCGAGTTGACCGCGATAAGACTGGTCTTCTTGTGATACAGTTCGAGATTCACATAGTTTGTGTAAAAATACTGGCACAGCGTTCCAACTGCAACCGGTGGTATCACATACATACAATCCCAGTAAGCAGGAGCAGTCAGTATCTTAATTGCCTCAGGCCCAACCACGATGAAGCCAAGTGTCAGTACGCAGCCAAGCAGCATCAGAAGGATATTTTTATCACTGATGGCCTTCCTGTCGTCCTCATAGAGCTTCTCATTGAACCAGGGAAGCCATGCCTGCCCGATTGCATTTGTGATTACTGAAAGCAGCACAGCAATCGAGTATCCTGTCGTGTATATTCCGCCGTCATGTCTTCCACAGTAGTTCATTATCATCAGGGCATCTATCTTGTTCAGGATTACAAGGGCAAGACCGTGCGGAATCATAGGCAATCCTATTCTCAGCGCATAAGTCCAGTACTCCTTATTATACAATACCCTTCCTCTTTTTACCAATGTTATATAGCACCACAGACCCACTACCATGCCAGGAATAACAGTACCAAGAATTTTTGCCAGGGATTTTGCTGTCGGCATTGCGAGAATGAGCGCTATGGACATAGCGACTGTGGCTATGCATATAATGACGGATATGGCGATATTTTCCCGGTATTTGTACTCAAACCGGTATTTGTACTGCATATAATCGATGGAAGGATACACTACCAGATACAGGAACATGAGGAACAGTTCCAGCCTCTGATACTGCATCAGCACCGACAGCCTGTCCACATTCAGCATGGCGATGCACAGCACAATAACACCAAACCCCGATGAAAGAGTCTGGATTGCTGACATATATGAGTCGAAGGTATCTGGGAAGTCGAGCTTTGCCCTTCCCACAGAATAAATAAGACACAGACAGGTTACTGTCGTGAAAATGCTTATATATGAGTTGAAATTGTCTGCGAGAACCTTCTCTTCAGGCGAAAGAAGGCGAGTATAAATGGGCGATGTGATAATTCCCACCGCCCTTATCATTATATTTGAGATTATATACCACAGTCCGCTTTTAAGGACCTTGCCTGATTCCTGTGCCATATCAGTCCCATGTTCCTCTTAACAGGTTCCTGCGCCCTCAGATTGCTTATTCAAACATATCTTCCTGGAGAATTGTGTCATCAGCAATGTCAGCCTTCGCAGTCTTGCCGATTACTTCCTCAATCCTGTCAGGAGAGATGCCTGTTCCAGGACGCTTAAATGTGAGCATGTTCTCCTCAACTACTGTTCCTGCAGCGATATCGCAGGCAGCCACGATGGACCTTCTTGCATTCGCTCTTGCAGTAAGCTCAGTCTCAAGACACTTAATCTCTCCGTTTCCACGGATCATATCAAGGTACTCAATGCTCTTTAGGATTCTCTTTGCATCCTCAGGGTCCATGCCATGGTAATGGTCATTTCCCTTGAGAGTCTTGTTGAGAGTGTAATGCTTCTCAACGCAGAGCGCACCGAGATTGTAGGCTGTTCTTATTATCTCACAGTCCTCGGTGGGCTTAGTATGGTCAGAGTATCCGATGATGAGATCAGGGAACTGCTCTTTCAGAGTAGCAATCTTGTTAAGGTTCGCATGCTCAAAAGGAGTAGGATACTCAAGCACGCAGTGCAGGAGCACGATTTCCCTGTCATTGTATTCTCTGATTGTGTCAATTGCTCTCTCAACCTCATCAAGATTTGATGCGCCCACTGAGAGCAGGATGGGCTTATTCTTCTTCGCCTGATATGCGATAAAGGGGAGATTTGACAGATCCGATGATGAAATCTTGTACACATTCATCAGCTCGTCCAGATAATCTGCCGAATCGAAATCAAATGCTGTCGATAAGAATTCAATTCCGAGAGAATCAGAATACTCCTTGAGCTCAAGGTACTCTGCATACTCAAAGGAATCAAACTTCTGGAACAGCTCATATTGAGATCTGGTAGGCTCTTCAGTTATATCCCAGTAGTATGGTGAAGCCTTCGCTGCGAGTGTCCCTGCCTTGTAGGTCTGGAACTTGACCGCATGAATTCCGGCCTCCTTAGCCTCCTTGATCATAAGCTTTGCCGCCTCCATGTTGGAGATGCCAAGATCAGTGGCTATGTCATAATAGTTAACACCAATTTCGGCTATGAGAGTGAACTTACCCTCCTTAAGCCTGTCGATAATAATACTGCCGCTACTGCCCGAGTCGTCCATTTTTGTTGTCCTTTCTTAGATACGTATTAATATAGTATATTTTTATAACCCGTAGGATTATATACATTTGTGGAAAAAATGTCAAAGCCTGCCCTGCCTTGCAAGGTACATATCGTACCCCTTCTCAAAGAAGTCAGCCAGCTTATCCATCTCCCGCTCGAATTCCTCCGTGCGCTCCGTCTTTCCTGCGAATATTTTTTCAGCCTCATCCATGAGGTAAAAAATTCTCACTTCAGTTCCTGCTTCCTTCACGGTCTCCAGATACGCCGCTGCAGAATGAAGGCTGTCAACCGCTCCGAAATTCCTTATTGCCTCAGGGAGCTGGGAAAAATCAGTAATCCTTGTGATTCCATCTATCATTGAAAAAGGAACCTCTCCAAAGACTATGGACTTCTTGCCCAGCAGCGCTGCCTCATAGGCTGCGGTTCCCGTGATGGTCACGACACCCTTCGCATTTGCGATCCAGGGCTTGGGATCCTTGTAATAATTAATCTGAACCACCCTGACATTGTGAAGTTCAGCTGCCTTTTTGTAGAAGGATAACGCTCGTTCACCAAGCATTGCCTGATGCTCTTTCACATAGAGTTTCCATCCGATGGGAAGCGATTTGCTCACCTGCTCAATGAGACTGAGTTCATCCACATAGTAGGAAGCCTTCACAAACACAGAAGACTCAGGGATTAGGTGAAGAGGCATGTACACATAGTTCTCTCCCTCAACCGGAGGCTCAAAGTACTTATTTTTCACATAGAGCTTGCGTTTTGTAAGCTCCGTCTCAAGATAATGCCTTAGATACGGCAGTGACGGCGCATAGAGCATCCTGCTCTTCTTCTTCCTCGCAAGGTTCTTGGCTGTTATGTCCTGATCCCAGAAATAGTTCCACTTGCCACGCATCACCCTGGCTATCCAGAAGAGCGAGTCCCGCTCATACTTGCTGGTGACTGAGCCGGCAAACTCCTTGTTCATGATGGAGTTCTCATTCCGGAACTTCTCGACATATGCGATACTCTCCTTAAGCTCCTCATCGCTCTTTGCCATATTTTTCTCATACAGTTCCCTTATGTAAGGGTCAATACCATAGGAATTCTGGAATGAAGGATACTTATAATATCCATACTTTGAATACTCAATCGTCATGCAGGGAACACCGTACCTGTAGGCAACCTCCGCAAGGACTGTTCTCTGAAGCTCAGCATTATCCATATCAAGGATGATGTCGGGCTTGAATTCCTCAAAGATGCTGATTATCTTCTTGTAGTTCAGCTCCAGCCACAGGCAGTTCTCCTCATAGCTGGTAAGCGACCAGTAAATCCTGTAGTGATAGTGCCTGGTGTTCTCCTGGGATGCCATGAGCTGCAGATTGAGATTTTTGAAATGACAGTAGTCACGCTCAATCATCTCAAGATACTCCATATCCATGGGGCCCTTGTCAGGAAGCAGCGGAGCCGCTCCGCCCACAGCCTTCTTCACGCCGCGGGTGATATTATTCTTCCTGCGCCAGTCATCCATCCTCTCGATGAACTCGTCGCAGATATCCTTGACATCGTAGAGCTTCACATCCTGCATATGATCCTTGAACTCATAATAGGTATGCTCATTATAATAGCACTTGTTGAAGGAGCACTCCGAGCTCATGATGTAGAACGCAGCAACCTCATTGTCCTCTTTGAGAGACTCCCCGAGGAACCATAACGGCTTTCCATAGGTCTCCCTGCAGATGAGCAGTATTCTTTTATTTTTCCACTTTAATTTACGCATATTTTATCAGCTGTTTACTCGTCTTCCTGTTTTTTCTCTTTGTGTTCCATGCAAGCATCCGTGGTGCATAGAACGCAAGTATTATCTTCGACTTGAGCTTCCAGTCCACATTCGGATTGGCCATCGAACGGTCTGACAGTTCTCCCAGCTCAGTCCTGTACACCAGAAGTTCCTCCTCATTTATGTCCCCACTGATGTAGATGTTCTGAATCGCTGTGATGTACTCATAAATCATGTATTTATCGCACAGAAGTGAAAGTCTTGGGAACTTCTCGGTAACAAATCCCGCAAGTTCACGGTTGGCCTCTGTGTTATACCTTGCCATGTTTGCATCCTTCGACAGGCTTCCTGAGCGCTGCCTGAAATGGTACTTAGGAGTCGGGTCATACACGATACGACCTGCCTTAGCAAGAACCTTATCAACCACAATCCTGTCTTCCACATAGCAGTCCTCAGGGAAAGTAATATCATTCCAGAGCTTTGCCCGAAAGAGTTTGTCCCAGCAGTGGAGATAGAAACCATCACCAGACAGAACGGTCGTTAACGCCTGTTCACCATTCATGACCTTGACGCCGTTCTTCGCAAAGGGATCGGGGATAGTTGTGTTTCTATACTCGTAATACTTTCCGCACACAGCAATCTGGGCCTTATTTTGTACCATGGTTGCTGCCATCGACGTGTACATATCCCTGTCAATGTAATCATCGCCATCGACAAAGCCAATCAACTCACCTGTCACCGCTGCAAGGCCCCTGTTTCTTGCATCAGCAGGTCCTGCCGCCTTGCAGGTAATGATCTTTATCCTTGAATCCTCTGCAGCGTACTTCCTGCAGATTCCCATGCAGCCATCATCATGCCCATTAGGATCCTCACCCACAACCAGGATTATCTCAAGGTTCCTGTAGGTCTGATTGACAATGCTCTCAAGGCATCTGTCGATATACTGGCTCACCTTATATATTATTACAATAACGCTAAGCTTATTCTTTTCCATTCAAACAGTTCCTAATTCGCAGTTTCTAATTTGCAGCATTCCCTAACCCACAACGTTTCTTATCGCTTCAAGGTACGCATAGCCTTCAGCCTCATCAGGCTCGAGCATCGCGCCCTCGCCCCACTCATTCCAGGCATTGACATACACAAAGTCATTGGCCCTTCCCTCGACCTTACCGGCAAGGCTTCTTAATGCACGCTCAAATTTCTCCGGAGTGGCGCCGCTGTAAATGAGGCCCTTGTGGGAGCGCCTCGGCGTGTTGTCCCATCTCGGGATGATACCTGGGAACTCATTCTCCGCGTAATCCCGCTTTGTTACCGCATCAAATATCCAGTCAATAGGAATCCGCCTCTCAAGAAGCGTAGTGTGAAAAATCTTATTGATGATCGTCCTCACCGCAACCCCTGCATTATATTTGAACATTCTAAAGCTGCTTATCTCATGCTTAAGTGAATACCCAGGCTCAAAGGTGTAGTAAGCGTCTGTTAACTCAGTCCTCTTCTCCTGCTCTCCTGCCGTCTTGCCAGCCACCAGGAAGACACCACCGAAGCCTTCTTCCTTTGCTCGTCTGTCAAAGTAAGCTCTCATCTGTGCAAGCTTGTCGATGTCGAAGGTTCTGTATATCTGAAGAAGCGGCTTTCCATCCACCTTTATATATCTTTCGTCGTTAAAAAATCTGAGCAGATACTGAAAATGCTTCTCCCAGGCTTCCTCCTCACCGTAGGTCTGAGCCATAAGAATCTCCTGCTCAAGACCATACCAGGTCCTGGTCCAGGTCTCATTTGCCCAGCAGATGCAGTAATTCACATCAATGTCAGGATTGGCAAGGAGAATTTCCATCGGCTGCTCCATGAGCTGCTTTCCCTCAAACCAGTACTGATAGATTGAAAATCCATAGATGCCATATTTTTTGGCAAGCCCCGCCTGCCATCTCCAGGTCTTGGCCCCTTCCTTCACCAGGTCATAATATCTGCCATTTTCAGGAACTCTGGGCTGCAGGTGTCCGGCAAATAATGGCTTTGCCCTCTTCACGGCTGTCCACTCGGTATAGCCTTCTCCCCACCACTCATCATTTTCAGGAAAGGCGTGGAACTGTGGCAGGTAAAGTGCAAGTACTCTCATCGACCGCCCTCCTTAGCTGCCTCATTACTAAGTGACACAGCCTTAGCTGCAATCACTCCCACTGCAAACCAGAAAATCGGAGTTGCGAGCTGGTACTCGAGGATATTGGAACCCACTGACTGAAGCAGCGTAACCGCAATGATTCCCACCTCGGCTGCGCAGAGGCGAAGATTCTTAACGCCGTACTTGAAGCTCAGAATCATCAGGTACACAAAAATGGCTGTTCCGATTATTCCCATCTCAACAAAGAGCTTGGCAAGACCGCCATCTGCAACCAGGTGAAGTGTAATTCCATTCGCCCTGTGGCCATTCGCACCAAGTCCATTGCCGAGCCAAAGATTACTCATGTTATTTATTGCGCCCACCCACTGGTCAGAGCGCTGTCCTATTGCTCCAGGAAGAGATACAAGCCTGTAGTAGACCTTCATGATTGCCCTGAAGCCTACAATGCAAAGGAGTACGAATCCTGCGCCAAGAGCACCAATCTCTATCGCAAATATCTTCTTAGGCAGAAGCTTATAGATAAAGAATACCAGGTAGTTCACATACACAAGCACCATAAGTGCCACCACCATGGCCGAACGCTGGTTACTCATAAATGCAAAGAACAGACCTAGGAAGAGAAGTATCTTTCCCTTCTTCCCTTCGCTCTCAAGAACAATACGTGCGGAGGCGAGCATAGCTGCCACTGACAGGTATCCCATCAGTATGCTGCCGATTACAGAAAGCATCCTTACTCTCATCGTTCCTGCATCCGCCTTTGAAATTAAACTTAGATTAAACAAATAGTCCAAGTAGAACTGTGGCGCCGTAACAAACAGCACAACTCCTATCGCTCCAACTATATATACCGCGATAATAAACTTCCTGTAGAAGCTGTCAATCTCTGATTCTGCGATGGTTCTTCCTACAAAATAGAAGATCATTGGCAGGATTCCCGTCGAGAATTCACCAAGCCACACAGACACAGGCATACCAAATCTCACGCACCAGAGTCCTGAAAGCAGGTTGTAGATAAAATAGAGGGATGCTAAAATATCGAGAGAATTCAGCAAAGTTAATTTCTCTTTTAATTTTTCGTCACCAACGCTAATCCCGTTTCCTGCTACCAGCGTCACAGCGCTCTGCAGATATATCAGCAGAAGCAGTAACGTCGCAATGACACCGGGCCTTATGGAAAGAGACACCAGTGTCAGGATATATCCCAAAATCACAAGAATGTAATACCAGGCATATAATCCATATTTACTTTTGTAATTCAGAAAATCTCTCATCAAGTTACCTTATCAGGATACCTTGTCAGGTCACCCCATCAGATTATTTTATTGAGCCAGTTATGATTCTCACAATCTCACCATGACTACTCTTGTCGCTTGATTTTTCAGGCGATGCAGCCTCATCATCAACCTCAACCGGCGCAAGCTTTCCGGTGATAACCTCCTCCATCAGGTCAGCCAGACGCTTCTCATCGAAGGGGTCAAAGTATCTCACATTCTCATATCCCTCAAGCACCTCATGGCAGAACGGACAGTCAGATGCCAGAATAAGGGTTCCTATCTGTCTGGCCTCCGCCAGCGGAACACCGAAGGTCTCAATATACGAGGGAAAAATAAGGGTACTCTGTCCATACTCCCTCACCACTTCCTCGCGGCCCACTCTGCCAGTCCAGAGAATGTTATTGTGCGGATCAGGATAAGTCCTTGCCGTCACATCCGACAGCCCCTTGAGCGTGAAATGTACCTTGAAATCAGTTATTCCATTACTGTTGAGGATTGCCGCCGCCTTGAGCACGCACTCGTGGTTCTTATAAAGTATCTCACCAGAGGGAAAGAAGAAGCTTGTATTGCTCCATGTATCCCCTGTGTTCTTCGTCCTATACATCGACAGGTCCGTGACCTGCGGAAGCACCTTGCATACCTTATCAAGGCTCACATGGTTCTTAGCAGCCACAGCCTCCCTCATCCACTCTGTCTGAACGATAACGCGGTCTGCGCGCCTTACAGAGGCATCTATCAGGCTTCCAATGAGATACTGGTACACAGCATACTCACGCTCTTCCTTGTCGATGAACGAAAATTTCTTCGTCTTCTGGAATCCCAGCGGCTGATGCACGTAGACAATCTGTGGAATCCTGTCACCCTTCCTGCCGTACTCACCATCAGACCTGCGCCTCATTTTTCCTACGGTCAGCGTGTTCTGAAGCGAAAATACAACATCAGGCTCAAGACTCTCTATATATTTTTTCCCCGAAACAAGGTCAAACCAGAGTCTGTCCTTCTGCGAGCGCTTAACCTTGTCAAGCACGATGACCTTGATATGGTCACAGGGCTCAAGGTAATTGCCGCCAGTCAGGAATATCCACTCATGCTCCTGGCAGTTCTCCTTGACGTACTCATAGAAATCCATCAGGATTGCCAACGCTCCAGTCTTGCTCGCCGCAATATCATTAACAACTATACGCATAAACCACCACTATTTAAGCCAGATAGTCTTGTTCACAATCTCAGTGTAGCTCTGGATGAGCTTAACCACCTTCACTGACACGTTCATGTCAGCATAGTCCTCAGCCATCACCACTGGCTCATTGTTCTCAAACATAGCCACGGCAAGCTCTGTCGCCTGCTCCACATCCCTGCCCTTGATTCCACCGATGACGATGGTGCCCTTGTCAAGGACCTCAGGGCGCTCCGTAGAGGTCCTGATGAGGACTCCGGGGAAGCCGAGCATCGCTGACTCCTCTGATAGTGTTCCCGAGTCAGAGAGCACGCAGAATGCGTTCTGCTGAAGCTTGTTGTAGTCAAAGAAGCCGAAGGGCTTCATGTTCTGTACCAGCGGATGAAACTTGAAATCCCTCTGCTCAATGAACTTCTTTGAGCGTGGATGAGTAGAGTAGATAACCGGCATCTGGTACTTCTCAGCTATATTGTTGATTGACTGCATGAGGTCCATGAAGTTCTCCTCAAGGTCAATATTCTCTTCTCTATGGGCGGACACAAGAATGTACTTTCGGCTCTCAAGACCAAGTCTCTCAAGCACATCTGAAGCAGCAATCTCGTCAGCATGGTCACGGAGCACCTCGCGCATGGGAGAACC
>DCHL01000132.1:0-4325 GCA_002317595.1 Lachnospiraceae bacterium UBA1753
GCATAATGTTTACAGTGCAAAAGTAATGCTTTTTTCTGATTCCACCAAGGGTTTTCTCTATTATTTCACTTCGGACTATGTTTTTTTCTTCTTTTTGTGGGATTTTTAATGTTTTTTACTCTCCAGAACTCTTGATTGAAGCAATCAAGACCCAGGGAGGTCTCGGAAGTGTTAAATCAAGAGAAATAAAGTTCAACCTTCTTTTATAAAAAAGGAATAATGTAACTTTGTCGATAAGATAATGAGAATATCTTTGTTTCGCAATTTTCATAAGTAATTTTATTAACTCATTAAACACTTTTAAAAGCTATGAAGAATTTATTCTCTAAGATTAAAGTGACAGCCATCGTGGCCGTCATGTCGCTGTTCTCAGTGAACAGCTTCGCACAGCTTTCACAAGCTGATAATTTCGATTTTGATAATGGGGCGACAGAAGTTGACCTCGGCCTTCCTTCTGATAAGATCTAGGCTACATGCAACGTTTAATCTATTTTCTTTATTATGGCAAATTCATCTACGAAAAATGCAACACCCTATAACGAGTTGATTCCAACTCCAGGGGACTTTACCGGGGAAAAATTCAGAGATGTACTGCAGTCGCATGGCTTGACGGTAATTTCGAATGAAAACGATACCAGGCAGATAAAACTGGATGCACACGGAGAATACCCCGATATGTATATCGATGTTCCTTTTGCTGGACATAACTTCGACAAGTATGTATTCTCGGAGGCATCAGGCATTTATGCTACAGCCTCTATACCGAACCGTCCTATCGAGCAAAGGCTGCAATATCTGAACTCCATTCTTGTAAATTCCGGATATGTCGGTGAGAAGATAACCCTTGACATGCTCAACAGTCCTGAACCTCTGAACCTTGCTCCTGGAAGTAAAGCTTTAAAGGAATTGGAGAGTTACAAGGAAAACAAGGTCTCAGGATTACATAGTGATTCCTTTTATTTCAACAACCCTGAAGGTGAACAGGAACGTGAGGCTGTCAGGGGTCAAAGGGTACAGGAGAGTATGGCGGAATTCGAGGAAATTTGCATTTTAAATGGTGCAAAAAAGGTATCCTCACAACACATACATGATGAGGGTGTTGTACAAAAGGCCTTAAGCTATATCTCTCTTGATGAGAAGGATAAGCAAAAACTGATGGCTCTTGATGAAACTCACCGTCTAAAATTTCTGGAATCGAAGTTTAAAGACGCTAATATTCAGTCATTGTCTCCTCAGCAGAAAGAGCTCCTGCTTGACACTATTGATAAAATCACACTAAACATTGTTCCGGAATCACAATCGGAAGAAAAGCAAGCAAAAGACGTAAGACCGCTCTCTACCGCTGCCGCCATTTCTTCTGCCAACTTCCAGATGCAAATGGAAGAGCAGGAGGAACAGTCGCAAAATCGCGGATTGAAGATGTAGTTACCATTCGTACATTAAAAATCGATTGATCCCCTCTTTCTAAAAACAGAGGAGGGGATTTTATTAAAAACAAATGATAATATGGCAGAAGCAGAAAAACGAGGGAAGGACTATCGAAGTCCATTATGTGGAGGATAAGAAAGAGGGAGGGCAATAATGCTCTCCCTTGCTCTTTTGTCTTTGACAATATTGTATATCATTTGAATAGCTCGTCTCTGTTATCCTTCTGACAGGCAGAGATGAAGCAAAAGCAAAAGAAATATTAGCGTGTTTTGAATATATACTAAGAAATTGTATATTCTAACTTAAAAATGCACCACCTGTAATAATCTAAAACTGCACCACTATCATTGATTAAAAGTTAATCCTTTCAGGTTATTCCTCTGCTTCCTGAAGTGAGGCGTAGCCGAACGGAAGGAAGCAGAGGAATAACCAAGGCATCGGAGCGTTGGGAGTTCCCAATAAAACTATTAACTTTGCATTTGGATTTCATTATTCAATGCAACAAAAATGATAGATATGCTAGAAAGAAAAGACATTATCAGCGCGTATGAGCAGACAGGATCCATACGTGCCACAGTAAGAGTAACAGGTTTCAACAGACGTACGGTCAGTGCGTACGTACATGAGTATCTTGCGGCAAAGAATGCGGGTGATGAAGCTTTTGTCGCCTATCTGAAGAGCGAGCCGAAGTACAAGACTCCGCAGCGTGGGAAGACGGTTCTGACAGCAGAAGTCTGTTCCCTTATTGACGGATACATCCAGACAAATATAGAGAAACGTCTGCGCGGCGATCGCAAGCTCATTATGACAGCAAAGAACATGCACGCAGATTTGCTGAAGCATGGATACAACGTCAGCTATCCATCCGTATGCAATTACGTGCGCCGGGCTACAGGCAAGGGAGACGAGATACAGGATTGCTACATACGGCAGGTGTACGAGCCAGGACAGGACTGCGAGTTTGACTGGGGCGAGTTCTACCTTACCATTGATGGCGTGCGCCGTAAGGTGTATATTGCAGTCTTCACCTTGAGCTACAGCAACCATCGCATGGCGTATCTGTATCTCAAGCAGGATACGCTTGCCTTCCTTGACTCTCACCGCCAGTATTTCAGCGACATGGAGCATGTGCCACACCGTATGGTTTACGATAACATGAGCGTTGCTGTTGCAGAGTTCGTGCAGAAGGAGAAGCGTCCGACTGACGCCCTGCTGCGCATGAAGGCAGCTTATGGCTTCAGCCACCGTTTCTGCAACGCTCGTGCCGGCAACGAGAAGGGACACGTGGAAAAGAGTGTGGATGTGGTGCGTAATGCGGCATTCTGCCAGGAGGATACGTTCCATTGCCTTGCTGATGCCCAGATGCACCTCAGCGAGACATGCAATGAGCTCAATGGTGCTCCGATGAGCGTGGCGACCATGGGCATAGTGGAGCGGACGGAACAGGACATAGCAGCCATGATGCCGCTGAAGAACGAGATCTCAAGTTTTGAACAGGCATCCTACCACATAGACAAGTACGGTACAGCCCTGATAAAGGGCATCCACTTCTCTGTGCCGGACAATCTCGTTGGCAAGCGAGTCACCGTCTTCATCTATTGCAACCGTATCGTCTTCTATTACAACGACAGGCAGGTGGCATCGCATGAGCGGATATCAGTAAACGGGTGGAAGCTGGACCTGATGCATTACCTGCGCACGTTCAAGCGCAAACCTGGTGCACTGGCGGGATCGCAGGCTCTCCGCATGGCTGAGAAAGAGATACGGGAGCTCTTCGATACGCATTTTGCAGACAATCCGCAGGACTTTATCACGCTGCTTACCCTGACAAAGGAGAAGGGGCTGATACTGGAAGACATCATTGTCACGTATGAGCTTCTGAAGGAGTGTCACGTAAGACCGTCACTGGATGCCTTCAAGCAGTATCTCTTCGCCGAGGAAGCGCCAAAGTCGGACGATGCTCTGCTCTCAAGCATAACATCTTCGCAGATAGAGGATTATTCTTTGTCAGGCCTTAAGGAGATATCAAGTCTCATAACAACCACAACACCAGTCTACAATGGAACATCAGCATACAATTGAATGGTACGGGCGTGAACTCGGATTGTCATACCTCGTTGCAGAGAAAGACAATATCACAAAACTTGCACAGGAGCATGGATGGGGCCTTGAGGAGGCTCTCCATGCCATACTCGAAGGTGAGTACGACAGAAGGCTCATAGGCAGGCAGAAGGCACGCATAAAGACTGCCGGATTCGTGCAGCCGAAATATCTTGAGGAACTTGACCGGAATGAACTGCCGGAGGGCGTGCGCAACCTGCTCCCAAGGCTGGAGACGCTCGACTTCGTCAGGGAGCACCGCAACATCGTGTTCTACGGAAACCCAGGTACTGGAAAGACTCATCTTGCCAAAGCCTTGGGTATGAAAGCTTGCTTGGAGGGCATGCATGTCATGTACACATCCGTGCCGCATCTCATCACGCAGATCAAGGAGTGCAAGTCGCAGAAGAAACTGCACCAGCTTGAACTGAGGTTTATGAAGTATGACCTTGTAATCTGTGATGAATTCGGGTACGTCTCGTGCGACAAGGAGGCGGGCGAGCTGCTCTTCAACCACCTCTCACTCAGAGCTGACTCAAAATCCACCATCATAACCACAAATCTCGCCTTCGACAGATGGGGAGAAGTCATCAGGGACAAGGTCCTCGTGGCAGCTATGGTGGACAGGCTGACTCACAACGCTCATCTCATTAACATGAACGGAGAATCATACAGACTCAAACAAACAAAGAAATTTAACCAGCAAAACAAATGATTTTTTACGATTTACTTGCGCCAACAGATTATTTTTGATACCTTTGCAGCCACATCAGAAGTGGTGCACTTTTCAATTAGAA
>DCHL01000132.1:4359-4552 GCA_002317595.1 Lachnospiraceae bacterium UBA1753
TGCACTTTTGGATTAGATTATACAAAGAAATCATGAAACCGCACCAAGTCCGAAATCAAAACAAGTTAAAACTAAGCGATAACATCGTCTTGCCTCTCCTTATTCTAAGGTCCTGTGATGGCAATGACACTAATATGTTGGTGGCAGGATCCGTGAGGAACCTGCCACTTACTATTATATATTACGGAAATTA
>DCHL01000124.1:0-3807 GCA_002317595.1 Lachnospiraceae bacterium UBA1753
CCCAGAAACTCTCGCGCACCCGCGCCACAGAAACTCTCGCCATCCCACGCTAGTGCCGTCACTGCATCAGGAGTCCCGCGCCAGAACTTTCTACTGCTTCAGGAACACCACGCCCTCGCAGGCAGCCTTGACTTCTTCAAGTGTGAACTCCCTGTCGGCCTTGATTTCTGCGGTCATGGACATCTCATTCATCGAAGGGTCGTAGGTCATATAGCAGCTTGCTGACGTTATTCCGTCAAGTGCAAGGAGTGACTCCTCAGCAGCCTTAAGGTCATGGTACTGTCTTCCCCTGATTCCATCTGTGAGGACCATTCTTCCTGTCTCATGAAGGAAATCAAGTGTGCCGTCAGGCATTATCCTTCCGATGAGGCCGGTGCCGTAGAGAGCACCCTCGCCGTAAGGATACTGGAGAGCCTCGGTATAGTCCTTGGGTTCATAGTTCATGATATATACAGGTCCCCAGGCGCCAAGAGGCTTCTTTGAGTAACTCTCGTCAAGGACATATACCCTGACCTTTTCATCTTCATCGTCTGTCGCAAGAACTTCTCTTCCAGCTGCCCTGTTGACTGCCCCCGCCTCAATCCTGAAGTGGTGAGGATATACCTCAGCAGGCATGTGCTGCTTTAAGCATCTCACTGAAGTCTCCTCGAGCATTGCATGAAGCACTGACTCGAAGCAGGTCAGGAAGATTTCAACTGTATCCTGTCCAAATCTATTCTCCCAGAAACGGAGTTCTGTGTAATATCCACCTTCATCAAACATAACCTGCATATGGAATGGAAGTGCATCGAGCTGAACGTGAATTCGCTCAGTACCCTCACCACCAATCTGAGGAACCTCAAGAATGTCTCCCTGGAACTGGAAGAACATCTCGCCTTCCTTAGGGCAGCTCACAACACACTTCATGGTGTTCATGATCTGCTGACCACATCTCTTGATGAGTTCCTCAACCTTCTCATGAGGTACCATAGTATATCTTGCATAATATGTCTGGAAGAGGGCACCTGCTATTCTTGTCCACCTACTGTCAGTTCTTCCTGAATGGATAGAGCTGCAGAAGACATCGTTCTCATCTGAGAAAAGTGAAATACAGTAGTTGAAGGCTGCTATGAATATGGCATTTTCTGAAACACCGTGCTTCTTTCCGTAGTACAGGAACTGCTTTCTCGCAAGGGTCGACAGGCGCTTCTTAACAACCCCGAAGCTCACCTCAGGGATATTCTCGATATCAGGCCTGTTGAGGATGCTTCGGCCAAGCTTCGCTCCCTCCATCAGACTTGTTGTGTAAGCCACATCACGCTCCCTGATACCATTGGTCTCCCTCATCTGCTCTTCAAGGATGTAGTCGTAACCTGTATATTTTTCAGGCTCGACAACTTCCCCATCATATGCCTTAACGAGGTCCTCCATGAGGATATTCATCGTCATTCCATCACCCATGAAGTGGGCCACATCAAAGAACATGTACTTGTACTCCTGGCCCTCAAAGAGGTGGATATGAACAAGGTTGTCATCCTCCCTGAATCTAAAGGGAATGATAAGCTCCTGCATCTTCTTTTCAGCATCCTTATCGTCAATCTTTTCTATTGTTATGTCAACCACTCTGCTGTCATCCCTGAAGATTGCATAGTACTTCTGCTCAGTGGGTTTTACGATACCCTTGAGAGTAGGATGGGCATCGAGCACAGTATAGATTGCACTCTTAAGACGCTCAAGGTCAATGCTCTTATCAAGCCTGAAGCTGAAGGGCAGGTTTCCTGTTGTATTGCCAGGAATGATGTACGCAAAGTACTTCTGCATAGCTGTAAGAGGATATACCTCGCGAACCTCAAATCCAGTCTCCCCACCAGTCTTATTCTCATTAAGAAGCTTCTTCTCGTTCAGAAGCTTCTCAAGTTCCAGAATGCTTGGATTATCCATAAGCTCCGCAAGAGTGATATTGATTTCAAGCTCATCATAGATATCAGCCACAAGCATTGTGCTTCCCATTGAATCAAGGCCGACTGTATAGAGATTCTCGTCGATACCGAAATTGCTGTTTCCGATCTCCCTTGAAACAAGCTCGTATATTTTTTCCTGGAAAGCATTCTCAGGACGCCTTGCACTCTCCTTCTTTGAGTCAGCCTCGCTGACCTCCTCGAAGTAGTTCTTTCTGATAATCTTCTTGGATGAAGTCTTCTCAAAGGGAGTCCTTCTCACCTTGCACTCAGAAATCTGCGCATAGGGAGGAAGAAGCTTGTTATTTTTTGACACGATTTCAGCAACTGCCGCGTCAATGTCCTTAATTCCACAGGCCTGGGCGTACTCGAAGTTTGGATACACCTCGGCAGCGATTATCTCCCCCTTGCCAAAAGCGATGATGTCAGCGACAAGACGGTCTCCATCAAACAGATTCTCAATCATCTCAGGCGATACGTTCTCACCGTTGCTGAGAATAATTAGGTTCTTCTTGCGGCCGCTAAGGAACAGGAACCCCTCCTCGTCTAGGTATCCCAGGTCACCTGTGCAGAGCCATCCATCCTCAGTGATAGCCTCGGCTGTGAGTTCGGGGTCATTGTAGTATCCCATCATTACCGAAGGGCTCTTGACCTGAATCTCACCGTCCACGATCCGGACATTACAGCCAGTAACAAGGTGTCCGACAGAAGCAACCTTGTCCTTCCTCTCATAGTCAGGAACAGAAATCTTGGGCGAGCACTCAGACATTCCGTAGCCCTGGCCTGTGATGATGCCAAGGTCAAGAAGTGCGCTTGAGAGTGCCTCCGACAGGTATCCGCCACCACTTGTAAGTCTGTTCATCCTGCCGCCGAGCACCTGCCTCTTCACATCCATCAGAGTAGCGTCGGGTGTCTTGCTCTGCATCACAGCGACCCTGTTCACCAGCATCTTTGCCATCATCGGCACGACTCTCATCATCGTGGGCTGGAAGAGGTTGATGTAGTAGAGCATCTTCGACAGATCATCGCACAGACAGAGGGTACTTCCGTATCTGAGCACCAGCATGACATCGCCGCTGATACAGAAAATATGGTGAATGGGCAGCACATTGAGGCACACCTCTGTGTCGTCGTCGGTACAGAACATGTTGTCAATCACATTTCCGTGCGAGAGCATTACTCCCTTGCCGTAGCCAGTTGTACCTGAGGTAAAAATTATCAGGGCGCACTCGTCGCTCTTTATCTTGCCTGTGAGCTGCTCACCTCTGTATACCCTGTGAATCATAGTGACACAGCGTGTATTTTTTCTACTCTGCAGACAGATAAATCTCTTAATGAAGGGACACATTTCCTTGAGCAGGTCCGCCTGCTCGCTGAACTCCCTGTCATAGAACAGAATGTCAGCATCTGCCTTCCTTAAGTTCCATGCCATCTTCTCCACAGAAATCTGCACATCCAGTGGAATTGCAACTCCACCACCACAGGGAACACCGAGGAGTACTGTGAGGTACTCATACCCGCACTTTCCAAGCAGTGCCGCATGTGCTCTGTGGCCGAGTTTCTCATTCTGGGCCTCGATATACGCTCCCACAGCCAGCGAATCAGCGCTGTAGGTTCCGTAACCCTTCTCGAAAATCGCATCGTCCTTTTCGAATCTCACGAAAACCCTGTTCTCGTATTCCTTTCCGACGTTTTTAATCAGATCACGTATTGTCTTAGTGTTGTTGAATGTAATCATGATGAACCCTCTCTTTCACCCTGCGTGGTTTGCTTTGTGTATTTCGCGTGATAAGTTTCGCATTGCCTGTCATATTTCGCATTGCACGTCATATTTCGCAGTGCCCTTCATATTTCGCATTGCCTGTCATAT
>DCHL01000124.1:3939-4223 GCA_002317595.1 Lachnospiraceae bacterium UBA1753
CTTTGTTCGCAATGCGAAATATACCCAAAATATTATTGCCCTGCACCCCATCAGTAGACAATACTGACAAAGAACAGGACAATTATGATTTTTATGTGCAACTGGCTTAGATTGTACCTTAGCACATACTCCCCAAGAAGCTCCTAACTCCAAGCGGCACCAAGCGCTCAGTCCCCTGCATATAGGCTGATATCCGCCCACAGGTTTGCATAGGGCTCGTCAAACACTTCCTTAAGGTCATCAATTCTGCACTCCTCATCAAATATCATGACCTCCCCGGTCTT
>DCHL01000110.1:0-11033 GCA_002317595.1 Lachnospiraceae bacterium UBA1753
TCTATTCCCTCCGTTGCATTATAGTTTCCTGTCGCACCTGGAATGCAACGGAGATTCCGGAAATCTATTCCCTCCGTTGCATTATAGTTTCCTGTCGCACCTGGAATGCAACGGAGATTCCAGAAATCTATTACCTCCGTTGCATTATAGTGTCCTGTCGCACCTGGAATGCTGCCCAAAAGAAAAAAGCTGCCACGTTTTATGCGGCAGCTACTAAATTATTATTTATCTTTCCAATTCCCTACTTCAAAGCGCCCTGGATATCAGCCTTCATATCAAGGACTGCCTGTCTTGATGCATCCGCATAACACTCTGCACCGAACTTTGCATAGGCCTCATTCTTGTAGGCCGCGATGATTCCGCGACTTGAGTTGACGATTGCACCGAGACCATCCTTATCAAAGAAATGAACAAGGTCTGCACCCTTTCCACCCTGTGCGCCATAGCCAGGAACAAGGATGTACGCCTTCGGCATGATGTCACGGAGAACCTTACCCATCTCAGGATATGTCGCGCCAACAACCGCTCCGACATAGCTGTAAGAGTCGCCCATGCACTCACTTCCCCACTTGTCAACCATCTCACCCATAATCTCATACACAGGCTTTCCATCAACTTCCTTATCCTGAAGCTCACCAGATGAAGGATTGGAAGTCTTAACAAGAACGAAGATTCCCTTCTTCTCCTTCTGGCAGATATCCATGAATGGCTTCACGCCGTCAGAACCAAGGTAAGGATTAACTGTTGCAAAATCCTCATCAAATCCAGCATAGAAATTGCTTCCAACCTGAACCTTGCCGAGATGTCCAACAGCATAAGCTGCTGATGTGGATCCGATGTCACCTCTCTTGATATCGCCAATGACAACAAGGTCCTTCTCATGGCAGTAATCAACGGTTTTCTTAAATGCGATAAGACCTGGAATACCAAACTGCTCATACATCGCAATCTGTGGCTTTACAGCAGGAACAAGATCATAGATTGAATCAACGATTCCCTTATTGAACTGCCAGATTGCCTCAGCTGCGCCCTCAAGAGTCTCACCCTCCTTAGCAAAAGCCGCCTTCTGAATATGTTCAGGCACGTAATTCAGCATAGGATCCAGACCCACAACAATAGGAGCCTCAGTCTTCTTAATTTTCTCAACAAGCTTGTTAATCATTGTATTCCACCTTCTCTAAATTGATAAAATCCTAATTTATATATGATTTCAAAAGGAGATAATCTCCCGTTCGCAAAATCAATAATAAAAAGTTCCTATAATTCCTTGCCCTGCAGGTCACGCATGACATTCATGTTGTCGATGTAATCCTCAAACTCTTCACGCTCGACCCAGGCGAAATCACCGAGTTCCTCCGGAAGGTTGAAATTCTCATACTCCTCAACACTGCAGATATATGCGATACCAACAATATGTGTCTCACCGACAAGGACTGACCAGGTATAAGCCGGGCGAACAATCTCACCCTCGACTCCAAGGTTCTCAGCAATCAGTCTAATCATTGCATCATTGGGGTCCTCCCCGAAATGAACGCCGCCATCAATAAACTCCCACATAAAAGGCTCAGGTATCCTGTCATCATACCAACGCTTTACAAGCAGATACTTACCGCTCTTCTTAATGATTCCCTTTACCTTAAATACAGTCCGTTCCATATCTCGTCCCCATGCTGCTCTGGCGTGCCACCCACTTCAAGACACATGAATTGCTTCACAATTCGCCTGATCAAAACTCAATAATAGCTTCGCAATTCTTTCGTTAAAATAACGCAGCTACGCTGCTAATGCTCCTGGGAGTGAACCCAGGAGCAACAAGCTATACCCCAGAGCTAAAGCTCAGGGGATATCTTGATTTATTTTATACTGTCACTGTTGCCCTTACGCTGTCAACATACTTCTTTATATTAGAAGCATTTGCGTACTTTTTGAAGTTCTCGCCCTCAACAACTACAAGGGTCGGAGCCTGCATAACTCCATACTTGGAAACAAGTTCAGCATTTTCCTCGGCATCAATCAGTGCATACTGGGTATCCTTGAGATATTCCTTTGCAATCTTGCAGTTTGGACAAGTCTTCGTTGTAAATAGATATTTTACACTATCCATAGGCTTTACATCAACTGTTGTATCGCCAGAAAGACCTGATAGAGTCACAATACTGCTTGAAGGCTTCTTAAGACATGAATTCTCAGGATCATAAACCACACGGTTTGAATACTCCTGAAGCTTACCATCGTTCCAGTTCTGTACCGGTCTGTAATATCCTGTAATTCTGCTGTACACCTCAGTAGCCATTCCACAATGAGGACATGACTTAACCTCTCCTGCCAGGTAACCATGCTCCTTGCAGATTGAATATGTAGGAGAAAGGGTGTAATAAGGCAGCTTATAATTCTCAGCGATCGAGCGCACAAGATTCGCTGCAGCCTTCCAGTCTGGAAGCTTCTCTCCCAGGAATGCATGGAATACAGTTCCTGAAGTATAGAGCGTCTGAAGCTCATCCTGAATATCCAGCGCATCAAAAATATCCGAGGTAAATCCTACTGGAAGATGTGAACTGTTTGTATAATAAGGAACATCACCCTGCTTACCGGCAGTCTTAATCATCGGGAACTGCTTTCTGTCATGCTTTGCAAGACGGAATGTTGTACTCTCTGCAGGTGTAGCCTCAAGATTGTAGAGGTCGCCATACTGTTCCTGATAATCAGAAAGACGCTCACGCATATGGTTGAGTACCTTCTTAGTAAACTCCTGAGTCTTTGTCGAAGTCATATCGCTTCTGAGCCAGTTGGCATTGAGGCCGACCTCGTTCATACCAATAAGTCCAATAGTTGAAAAATGGTTCTCAAAAGTACCGAGATATCTCTTTGTATAAGGGTAAAGACCTTCATCAAGGAGCTTGGTGATAACCTGACGCTTAACCTTGAGTGATCTGGCTGCCACGTCCATCATATGGTTGAGGCGTCTGAAGAAATCGTCCTCATCAGTAGCCTGGTATGCGATTCTCGGCATATTGATGGTAACAACACCAACAGAACCTGTGCTCTCGCCTGAACCGAAGAAACCGCCAGTCTTCTTGCGGAGTTCCCTAAGGTCAAGTCTTAATCGGCAGCACATTGAACGCACATCCGAAGGCTGCATATCACTGTTGATATAATTTGAAAAATACGGCGTACCGTACTTGCTTGTCATTTCAAAGAGGAGTCTGTTGTTCTCAGTGTCAGACCAATCGAAATCCCTTGTGATTGAATATGTAGGAATAGGATACTGGAATCCACGTCCGTTGGCATCACCCTCGATCATTGTCTCGATGAATGCCTTGTTGATCATGTCCATTTCCTCTTTGCAGTCCTTATAGCAGAAGTCCATTTCCTTTCCGCCGACGATTGCATGGAGTTCAGCCAGATCATCCGGAACTGTCCAGTCCAGAGTAATATTTGAGAACGGAGCCTGAGTACCCCAGCGGCTGGGAGTATTAACACCGTAAATGAACGCCTCAATGCACTTCTTCACCTCAGGATATGTAAGGCTGTCAACCTTAACAAAGGGTGCGAGGTATGTATCAAAGGATGAGAATGCCTGTGCGCCAGCCCACTCATTCTGCATGATTCCAAGGAAGTTGACCATCTGATTGCAGAGAACTGAAAGATGAGCCGCAGGAGCAGATGTAATCTTGCCTCTGATTCCACCGAGTCCCTCCTGGATGAGCTGCTTAAGTGACCATCCTGCACAGTATCCGGTAAGCATTGAGAGATCATGGATGTGGATGTCCGCATTCCTGTGGGCATTCGCAATCTCCTCATCATATATCTCAGAGAGCCAGTAATTGGCTGTAACTGCACCTGAATTGCTGAGAATAAGTCCACCTACTGAATATGTAACTGTTGAATTCTCCTTAACTCTCCAGTCCTCAATCTTCACATAGCTGTTAACCACATCCTTGTAATCAAGGATGGTGGAATTCATGTTGCGGACCTTCTCCCTCTGCTTTCTATAAAGAATGTATGCCTTGGCTACATCGGTATATCCAGCCTGAGTGAGCACAACCTCAACACTGTCCTGTATATCCTCTACAGTAACTGAATCATTCTTAACCTTCTCCTGGAAATCAGCAGTAACCCTCAGTGCCAGAAGTTCAATAATATCATTGGTAAAGTACTGCTTCTCACAGGCAACAAAGGCCTTCCTGATCGCATCACTTATCTTATTAAGGTTAAATTCAGCTATTTCTCCGTCTCTCTTAACTACCTGCATCATCATCGTCCCCCAGATGTCCAAAATTCTTTCTAAAATGGAGTGCCACTAAAACACTTTTCACATTCGCTATTAGAAAAAATTGTATCACCAAGCCCCCATAAAAGTCAACAAAAAACACTATATCTTATGTCAACTCCGAAGGATAAGCACTATATATTGGGTTTACCAACTCGGTCAATATTCCTATTTTTACCAAATCCTCAGTAAATACGGTACATAGGGTTCCTACATCTTGTTCATCGACACTTTTGTCATAATAAAAAGTGACCGAGTGAGTACTGTAACTCACCCGGTCAACATTTTACATAACTTTTTATTATGTCGTATCATTACCTTGTCTTCAGGAAATTATTCTCTCTGACAGCGGCCTCATCATCTGGGTACATCGACAGATAATTTTTCATAAGGACTGCAGCCTTCTGGAAATCATTCTTATACTCATAGGCAACTATCTCGTTAAACATAAGAGTCTGCACGATTGTGTTTCCTTCAACCGAAAGTCCCTTTTCAAAGGACTGGAGTGCGCCGTCGTAATCTCCCACCGCCATCTGGCACAGACCAAGCTGATTCAGCACCTCGACATCCTCAGGATTTTTCTCAAGATATGTCTTATACAGGGAACCTGCATAGTTCATATCTCCCAGGGCCTCATAGGTCCTTCCAAGATAGAGCGTAACTCCCTCTTCAGTTCCCCTGGCCTTTTCAAGACTCGATCTGGCACTCTCGTAGTCTCCCTGGTAATAATACAGCTTTCCCTTCTGAAAATCCGTGAACTTGGTATCAAGATTGACAGCCCTTGAGAGGAAATCAAGCCCCTCGTCCTTGTAGCCCTTCCTGTCAAGAAGCTCATAAATCTTTATGTACAGGTCAGGATTCTTCTTGTCGTTATCAATCGCAAGATTTAAGTCCCTAAGTGCCTCTTCCTTCTGCTCATTCTCAATATATGCAGCTCCGCGCAGGTAGTAGGTTCCAGCATCACCAGGCTTCATCCCGAGAATCGCAGAATAAGTCTGTGCGGCAGCTTCATACTGACCTGACTTATACTGTGCCACAGCAAGATAATAGGAAATATCAAGTTCAAGGTCTGTTACCTTGCCCTTTGACAGATCAAGCGCCTCCTGGAAGTAAGTTGCAGCCTCATCATACCTCGTCATACCAATGCTGTTGATTCCCCTTGCTCTTGCAATGAGTTGGGCATCCTCTCCATTTTCCTCCGCCTGCTCAAGCTGTGCCATGGAGCCAGAATAGTCCTGCTTCTGCGTCATTTCAAGCGCAGTATCAATCATCTCGCTCTTCACGCCGCATCCATTGAGCATAAGCATCACTGAAATCAGTATTGCGGAAAAAATATATCTTCTAATTTTCATATATCAGCTCTTCTCCTCGGAAACATTCTCATTCAGAATCTTCTCCGTATCGGCAGATTCCTCGTTTAGAATCCCCTTCACCGGAACAACGATTGTGCAGTCAGGGTTTTCCTCAACCTCAGCCCCTGCCAGGGAGCTTCCTGTTGTCACCTGATTTCTGCCATGTGTCTTTGAATAGTACAGGCAGTTGTCTGCAGCCTTAATCTGTGCCTCAATCGGGTCCATCATATTTCCTGCAACAACGCCATAAGACATTGTTACCTTGATCTCATACTCACCACATACCACGGTTGTATCTCGAATCTGTCCAAGAACCGCCTCAAGCGCTGCGGCAGCCTCTGCCTCACAGCTCTTCTCAAAAACAATGAGAAACTCCTCACCGCCCCATCTTGCGACAAATCCTTTGCCGATCATAGCATCTGAAAGAGTTCTCGCAACCACGCGGAGGACTTCATCACCAGCATCGTGACCGTAGGTATCATTAACCTTCTTGAAAAAGTCTATATCACCCATTGCAACGGCGAAAACCTTGCTGTTGTCGACGACACCTGCAATCTTCTGCTGTCCGCTGCGCCTGTTATAAAGACCAGTGAGAGAATCTCTCTCTATCAATTTTTTCAGCGAGGACTGTACCCTTATGGTAAAACGTCCCATATCACCAATCTCATCCTGACGCTTCAGTATGGTCTCGTCAAGCTTTGTTGACAGATTGCCACCGGCCATGTCGCCCAGAAACTTCTGCATCTTCTGAAGCACTGCGACAATACTCGCCGTATATATGGAGATAATAACAGCGATAGCAAGAAGCGCCAGTACAATGAGTGCCATATTTCCAAACATTGACTTGTTGACAAGCTTCCTCACCTCATCAGAACTCTTAGCCACACCAATCATTCCAACGCAGGTCCCATTCTCACTAAACAGAGGGATATATTCTGCAAAGTACTTGGTCCTGTCTATCATGACATTTGTAAAGAAAGCCTCCGAGCGTCCCGTGAGAACATCGCCAACCACTATTTTATGGGCAACGGAACCTGTTACAGGTTCCCCCTTTTTATCGACTATTGTAGTCATCAGCCTCACATCGTAGAAAAAGATTGAGATATCAACACCTGTCTCCCTAGCAACACGGTTGATATAAGACGGGTCCTTGCTGATTATCTTGTCACCCTTCCTTAGGGCCTGTGCTCCAGTCTTCTTGTTAATGAGAAGATTATAATCTCCCGGGTACATCTCATCATATGCAGCAACAACGCTCTCACCTACCGCCTTAAGTCCGTTTCTGACTTCGCTGTGCAGGCCTCTTGTGTACATTGTGCAGCCAAGTGCCACTATTATCACACCAAGAATAAGAATGGGAAATATGGTCATGAGAAGAAATTCTCTCTTAAGACCGCCTTTTCCCTTTGTCTTCAGCGCCTCATCCTTATCATTTTTTGCTTTAATATTTTTATCAGTACCCATCACTGCCCCCTCAAGTAGACACATTCTATTGAATTATACACTTCTTTGGGCAAAAATAAAAGACAGGGCGCACCCTGTCTTTTGAAGTATGTGAAAAATCCATCTTTATCAATTAAGAAAATCATCAATATAAGAAAATCTCAAATTATTCCCCACAAATCTTGATAATGGATACTCCAGACACCTTGAGTTCACCGGTCATCGTGACAACTACGTTCTCACTCTTGATTTGGGGCTCTTTTCCTGGTTCTGTGCAGCAGGACTTTGTCTTTTTATCATCGGTAATGCCTGCAATGTACTTTGTTGTATTGTCCACAACCGTCCAGCTCTGCGGAATGTAAAGCTCAACACCGCCAAGCTTTGCAATGATATTCAGATCAAGCTTTCCCGAAGGAACCGCCGCCTCTGTCAGGTCAATCACTGCGCCGCTGAAATTACAGATTACCTCTACAGTCTTAAGCTCCTCAGAAACCACCTTCTTGCTGATTCCGGTAAAAAATGCCGTGCATCTCACATGCTTTGAATCATCAATCGAAATCTCGCAGAAACGCTCTGGATGATCATTGTAGCTCTTCTCCTGCTTCTTATTAATCGAGGAGTAAATCATGGAAACGCCAACGCTCAGGCACACAGCAACAAGAAGCGCCGCCCCCTGGGTAAACCGGCCAATTCCGATAGTATTATAATTAATGATATACACAAACGCCAATGGGAAGAATACTCCGGTAAAAAATCTGTGATATATGGAATGCCCTGAAACCACAAGGAGCGCGACTGTAATCATAAGAGTTATCGGATGCACATGCCCACCTAAAATAATCCTGTCAAACAGGAAAAACACCACAAAAATGATAAGTCCCACTCCAAAAAGGAGTCCGCTTTTCTTCTTTCGTTCCTTACGCTCGAATTTAATATTTTCCATTATTCTGTCCTTTCCCGATACGCCCATCAGCTGTTAAGCTGTCCATGAATACGCTCTACTTCTTCCCTCAGCTCCATAAATACATCCACGATCTGCGGATCAAAATGCTCCCCTCTGCCCTCTTCTATGATGGCAAAGCACTTATCCATCGGCATTGCAGCGCGATAACATCTGTGCTCGGAAATCGCATCAAATACATCCGCAACAGCCATAATCCTGGCGCTCAGCGGGATATCCTCACCACTCTTTCCGGTCGGATAGCCTCTTCCGTTCCATTTCTCATGATGGTAGCCGGCAACATCGGAAGCCATCCTCATATATTTTTCATCAGAACTCTCGTGGAAGGTTTCCTTAATAATACGCCTTCCTTCCGGAGCATGAAGTTTCATGGTCTCAAATTCTTCATCTGTCAGTTTTCCAGGCTTCTGAAGTATGGCATCCGGCGTCTTGATTTTTCCAATATCATGAAGCGCAGCGGCCTTAACTATGTTCTCCGCAAATTCATCAGAAATCTGCTCTGAGTAAATGCCTCGCTCGCGAAGTCCTCTCACGATAAGGTCTGTATACGCCCTGGTCCTCTTGATATGTCCACCGGTGCTCTCATCCCTGTTCTCAACCAGGGTGGCAAATCCCATGATCATCTCTTCATGCTGTGCGGCAAAAAGTCTTGAATCCTCCTTGAGGGCATGAAGAATCACGCTGGTCCTCTCAGTCATAAGATAGTAAAGGACTGCAATTGCCACAAGGCACATCTCCTTAGGCAGGATATCATACCAGATAAGCGAATTTAATGACACGAAATTCAGGTCAGGCAGTGGATTTAGAAAATGTGCTCCAGATTGTCCAACCGCAATGGCTATAGCAGTCACAAAATAAGCGAGCCGGTTAAGCCGCTTTGAAAAATAGAAGGATGTAAGCGCAATCGGGAAAATATACATGATAATTGCATGGTACGATACTGTAATTGCAAGCATCATTACAAACAGTCCCGAGTCGACCACATAAATATATGGAAGCCACTTATTATCCTCACCAAAACTCTTATTCAGGAAGGTCGGCAGCAGCAGAAATACCGAGCCAATCATATACCCAATTCTCATGGAATGAACGTTGAAAACGAAAAATCCCATTTCATTAAGTCCGCATATCACCGAAAAAATATAGAAAGTCACAACCATAACCTTGGCGATCATCGAATTGGCGACTTTCCTATTTGCCAGATAAAGTTCCACGTTTCTCTCCTCCACTAATATCCCACTTAGTATCATTAACTCTAACTCTAACAATTGTGATTATAAATTAAATAACTAAATAAATCCAACAATAGACGATATCTTGCAATTATTTTGATATAAGGTGCATTTTTCATACATAACAGCACCCAAATGTGCTAAAATCAAACCATGTATACAATGTTTATCATTTTGCAGACAATCACAATCGTGATCCTGACCTTCCTGTTCGTCTATATAATTGTGAACTGGTCATCGCGTCAGGAGACATACCTTGCCCTCTTAGTTCTTGCTTCGCTCATTAACAATATTGGCTATCTCAAGGAAATCTGTGCGGACAACATATATGACGCCATAGCGGGGACTCAGATATGCTACATAGGCAAGGCTTTTATTCCTATGCTTGTATTCCTGTTTGTGATGCATTTCTGTGAGAAAAAAATACCCGGCCAACTTGCTCTAATACTTTTTCTCATCCAGTTTTCAATCGTATTCTGTGTAATCACCTGTACGAACAATACTC
This sequence comes from Lachnospiraceae bacterium UBA1753, assembly GCA_002317595.1. Classification (GTDB taxonomy): domain Bacteria; phylum Bacillota; class Clostridia; order Lachnospirales; family Lachnospiraceae; genus UBA1753. Next base: position 9,764 of record DCHL01000110.1, read on the forward strand.
TGTACTACAAAAGAATTGATTTCTACTACAGCGGCCTGTTTCCACATCTCGACCTTGATCATGGAATCATGTATTTCGTCTTTATGGGCGGTACCTTCATATATTTTCTGATTTCCTTCATTGTTCTGCTTAAAAGATACAGACATGGTGCACGAAGGGCAGAGAAGAAGGCCATCCCCTATCTGTTCCTGATGGTTTTCTTTGCAGCCCTCGGTCTTATCATGTTCATGTCAGGACTCACCGACGGCTACGATTCCACCGCCCTCTCATACTGCATTGGAGCAGTCCTTATGTCCATCGCTATCCTAAGATTCAACCTGCTGAAAACCGTTGAACTTGCCAAGTCATACGCAGCCGATACTCTTTCTGATGCGCTTGTGGTAGTGGACGAACTGGGTGACTTCGTTTACGCCAACGAAGTAGCGAAGGAAGCATACAACAAAAACCCTCTGCAGTTTAACGGAAGCATTCCGAATGCAATTGATATTATTCAGGATTCGGTTGACACTGGCAGCCCAATCCATACGCTTGACAGGGTCTTCAGGGCATCCCGGCAGGAGCTTAAAAGGGGACGCGACAATATGGGCTCAGTTTACCTGCTCCACGACATCTCCGATGAATTCCATTATGCAGTTAAGCTTGAGGATGCAGTTGCGAAAAAAACTAAAGATATTGAGACAATGCAGTTTGCCATGCTCGAGAGCCTTGCAAACGTTGTAGAGCTTAGAGACGGTGTCACAGGAACCCACATCAAGCACACCAGTGCGTATGTTGATATCCTTGTACACGCTCTTCAGAAGGATGAGCGCTTTTCAGATCTGCTACCGGACAGAGTATGCACCATAATCTCTGCGGCCGCTCCCCTTCACGATATTGGAAAGGTCGCAATCCCAGACGATATCCTGTTAAAGCCAGGACATTTCACTGACGAAGAGTTTGAAATAATGAAAACCCATCCAAAGCTGGGCGCACAGCTTCTCTCACAGGTTATGGAACAGGTTCCCGATTCCGACTTCCTGCACATTGCCTACGACATGGCACTCTACCACCACGAGAAGTGGGACGGAAGCGGGTATCCCACAGGTCTTGGCTACCTGGACATCCCTCTCTGTGCCCGAATCATGGCAATCGCCGACGTCTACGAGGCGCTTCGTGCGAAGCGCTCCTACAAGGAGCCCTTCAGTAAGGAGAAGTCCTGCCAGATTCTCATCGACGGAAAGGGACAGCATTTCGATCCCGTCATGGTAGATATCTTCATCGAGAACATCGA
>DCHL01000110.1:11086-13417 GCA_002317595.1 Lachnospiraceae bacterium UBA1753
AGGGGCCAACTGAGCCGGATGCGATTTTGGCCCCGGTCTCGTCCGTATATAATTAATTTTCTCCGAATCCGCAAATGATTCCAGCGACGAAGCAATGAATATGCTCAAGTAGCCTTGCCGCATAACACAGCACGCCACTTTCATTGCTCCCATCCCAAGGTTCTTAGATCTCAATCACTCGCTTTTCGAAGGCGTTCACGATAGTGGTCTCATTGTACTGCCTCTCGCTCTTCATGCCAGCGCCGTAGTTGAGGTGCACGTGACCGTGTATCATCATCTTCGGCTTATACTTGTCCATTAGCGAGAGAAAACACTCAAAGCCTCGGTGGGGAATGGTCTCGAGGTCACCCTGCCCGAATGCGGGGGCGTGGGTCACAAGCACATCAAAGCCTCTCTTTCTCCAGAGCAGGAACCTGAGTTTTTTGATTCTTGCAGCCATCTCCTTCTCAGTAAACATATTCATCCCACCAGGCCTGTACCTATTGGAGCCGCCAAGTCCCAAAAACCTGACACCCTTGTACTCATAGACTGTATCTTCAATACAGATACAACCGCCTGGTGCTTCATAATCAAAGCCATCATCATGATTCCCCCTCACATAGATAAAAGGAACCTTGCTCATGGTTGCGATGAACTCCATGTAGTTCCTGTGGAGGTCACCGCATCCGATAATGAGATCATACTCGTCAAACATTCCTGGTTCAAAATGGTCATATAATATTTTTGATTCTACATCTGCAAGTGCAAGGATTCTCATACTTCTTTCTCCTGCTTTCTCGCAGATTTCACACCAATTATATCTATGAGCTTCTGGTTGCGCTCATCCATCTCTTCGTATTTTAGAATCTCACCAACAACATTATCCTCGAGATAATCTATGTTCATGATGTCCTCAATCGACATACTGCTGTCAGCCGTCGACCAGTCGATTCGTCCATCTGGTGTAACCTCAGGATTATAGAAGGGATAACATCCCTCGGACACAACTGCCTTCTTGAGAGTCTCAGCCAGATATCGCACACCCTTCGGAACCTTGCTTGAGTAGAACAGGTCAACCATTCCCGTTGACAGACCCCAGTAGTATATCAGTGACTTATTTGTCTTATCATCAGCACTCCTGAAGGTTCCTCCAATAATACTCCTCAATACTTTTTCATAAAGCACACCCCAGTCCCAGGTAGGAAGTACCAGTGGTGTAAAAATATCATTTTCCACCCACTCAAGACCGTACAGTGGCTGGTTGTCAGCATCCTTAGTCACGTGGTCACGCACTGAGATAAGATTGATTCCCATCTCCTCAAATTCCCTTGCAACATTTTTTGTGCCCTTGCCCGCAGACCATTTGAGATATACCTTGCCCTCAGGGTCCGTAAGCTGGACTCCCCTCGCAAAGGCATTTATTTCAGCAATGCTTCCGTAAACGGGGCTTCTGCCCACATAGCCGACGCGGTGGTCGGGGCTCATTGCACCTGCAACAGCACCCGCAATGAACTTACCCTCATACATTCTCGGATAGTAAGAACGCACATGCTTATGCGGAAGGTTCATAGAGCAATTGAGGAACTCAATATTTGGATTATCGATAGCGACCTTGAGACATGTCTTAAGCATCTCAGCAGATGTGGTAAAAATAACCTCAGCACCATCCTCAATCATCTGCTTGATTGTCGTCTCTATACTGTCGTCATTTGCGCAGTAGTATGCTGCCGTCTCAACCTTATCCCCAAGTACGGCTGCTGCATGCTTCCTTCCAAGCTCGTGTGTATATACCCAATTGACAGCATCGGGCTCATTGAGATACAGAAATCCAGCCTTCACACTCTTTCTAGGAAGAATCTTTGAGATAACCGAGGCCTTATCAACCTCTGTAGAGTCAAGGTTTACCTGTATCTTCTCTTCCTCCTGCTCGAGGGTAATCTCCTGCCAGGCCTTGGACACTGACTTCTTCATCTCCGCCTTGCTCATCTCCTTGATGACATCAAAGCCGTAAATCCTGATATACGCAAGCATGGCATCGCCAGGGGTGATATGAAGTCTGTCACCTCCGCAGGCCTCAAATGCGGCCTTGAAGTTGTAGTAGCTTGACTGGATTCTGTTCTTCTCATCATCAGTCCATCTATCGTTAGGTCCCTTGCCAAGAATCTGCTCAAACTCAGCAAAAGACCCTGACCTTGAGAACTCAATATAATTGATACCCGTCTTGTTGTAGAAGTCCACAAATTCAAAATATACAACAACCTTAGGGTCATCTGACTTCTCAGGCACGATTCTTCTGACATTGGCAAGCACGCTCGTCGCCTCCACGAATTTGAGGACGCTGACACGCTTGTT
>DCHL01000025.1 GCA_002317595.1 Lachnospiraceae bacterium UBA1753
AGTTACTCTTGCTACTGTTGATTTCACGAGTGGTCGGGTGCAGGTTCCATAATTCATCGTGTGCCACGTATTGCCACGGGACAAAGTGGTCGACTGATATTTTTTCATCAACAAGCAAGACCGAACCGTATATGTCTCGTATCGAAGGATCAATCTGAATAATTAACCGCCAGTACTTGCGAACTCGGTCAATATCTCTATTGGCTGGTGGTTCAATTTTATCTGCAATACCTGGAACGCTTGGGTTCTTATTCTGGAGATACTGGATTAGCTTAAGTTGAACCCATGCTCTCAGAATTTCTCTATGCTTTGTTAGATATAATGCCCAAGCCTCGTCCACTTCAATCATTGTACCAAGACCTGATATTTGAGTAAAATAATACATTAATCTTTGCTGCCGATTAATTTCATCTGTCAGGATTCTCTTCGGTCCATTCCACATCCCGCGCTCTATTGTAATTGAATCATAAAATGGCACCTGCAAACGATACGGAACGTTCAGTGTAAGGTCAGCTTTATACTTCGTAATCTTCTTATCATCTGTTGACTCAAGAAATGCGATAATCTTCTCTCTCTTTTCCGACGACATTATTCCATAGTTCTTGAAGATATATTTAACGACTTCCTCAAGGTTGTCTGTCACGCCAAGGGGACCAAGACGCAGGTGGTATTCGGTCACCATATACCAGGCATCTGCTATCATCTCATTAATTAGTTCTTCAAAGGAAAACTTAGACCTATTTCCATCGACCTTACGAAGTATGGCCATAAACCAAAAGAACTTATAACAGTTTGACGTATTATCAAACAGTCTACTAAGATATCCAATATTCAATTCTTCAGAATATGGTAATTTCATGATTTCATCCTTATGTGCGTTACTTCTTCCTCAAGAGAAGATTCAGCCATTTCTCCTCACTTCTCCCCGCTCTCACATCCCCTGTTATCCATTGCGCTGTAATCTGCAGTCCATCAATATCCTTCACAAACTCGGCAAAACTCTCCTCAGTAAAGTCAGTAAAGTACCTGCCGTTTCTCTCACCCTCGAACTCGCCGTACTTAAATGACGTGTAAATTATGCCATGTGGTTTGAGAGCGATCAGCATCTTACGGAGTACGTCCTTAAGTTCATTCTTGAGCAGGTGCAATATGGATGAGCAGGCCCAGATGCCGTCGTATTCTGATACGGCGGACAGTTCTGAAAAGAGCATCTGCTGCACCTGGATACCCGTGTACTCGCTTGCTATCCTGCATAGTTCCTCCGACCCGTCCGTGGCGGTGACAGAGTAGCCGCGGTCCAGGAAGTACTTGGTGTCGCGCCCACTGCCACACCCGAAATCAAGGATTTTCAATGCTCTATCTCTGCTTGAAAGACCCTCTCGTAATCTAGAAATATCATCATTCGAGCTTGTGGCATTGTCTTCTCCAACAACGCCTTCAAGGCTAGCCAGGAAGCGGTCCTGGTTAGCCTTAAAGTCTACACTTATGGTGCCGGCGGCGAAGCCTTCGGCGTTCTGGTTGTAGTACTGCAAAGTTGAATTATTCATATGCGGCCTCTTTTTCAAGAAGATATGTACCCATCAGCATTATACCAGTATTTCAGCCTTACTGAATCCCCGGGCATCCTTACGGACATATATCTTCTTGTCAATTTCCTTCTGAATCTCATTTACATGCGAGATAATTCCAACCAATCTGTTTCCATTGCCAAGGTCACGAAGCGCGATCAGTGCACGGTTCAGTGTATCATCATCAAGAGATCCAAATCCTTCATCCACAAACATGCAGTCAAGCTTGACTCCTGCGCTCATCTCCTGGACCATATCACTGAGGCCCAGAGCCAGTGACAGGGATGCCTCAAACTGCTCTCCGCCTGACAATGACTTAACGGTTCTCCTCGAATCGTTATAGTGATCAATCACCTCAAGATCCAGGCCGCTCTGCCTGTCCTTTGCAATCTCTTTAACCACTGATAATGAGAAATGTCCCTCTGTCATTTTCTCAAATCGAATATTGGCCTTCTTGACTATGAGCATAAAGTAGGCCTGCTGCACATATGTCTCTAGCATGATTCTGCCATTATCATCTGTTTTCTTACCTGTCACGGTGTCAAACAGTCCACTCATCCACTCCTTCTTTTTGAGAAGGGTGGCCAGTTCTCCCTTCCTCTTACGTAGTCTCTCAAGGAGTTTCTGGTTGCTATCGAGCCTTGAGCGTATTATCTTGCTGTCCTTATTTGCAGAATCAATCTCACTATTAACTGTGCCAAGCTCCTGCTGTAGCTTCTCAAGGTCCATCTTCTCAGAACTGTCAATCACCTGCTTAAGCTGGCCTATCTCGCCAAGCAGCTTGTCACAGTCGCTGTTCAGCTTATTTTTCTTCTCAGACGCCACATCAATCTTAAGCTGAAGTTCCTTGGCTTCAGACTCAATCTTCTCAACGTGGTTTACGGCCTCTGTCTTAGTCGCAAATTGCAATTTTTCCCTGGCGGAAGTTATCTGGGCTGATATCTGCTGCAATCTCTCATTAAGTGCCGACAGATCAATTACACACTGATTAAAGCTGTTGGCATTCTCTTCCTTCTGTGTTTCAAGCTGAGGGATCTCAAGTTGCAACTTATTCTTTCTCTCAAGCTTACCCTCAAGTGTATGTATGTTTTCGTTTGTAGAGTCCACATTCCTCTGAAGAGTGGTCTTATGAGCTTTGAGTTCCTTCTCTAGAACTGCAGCGGTATCTCCCTTGACATACTTCTTAGCCTGCGTTACAGTCTCTTCTTCGTAGGACTCCTTGTCAGATTTTGCTGCACCAAGCTTTGATACAGCATCCGTACAGGCATTGGCTGCATCTGTAGCCACCTTTCTTGCATTGTCTACCTCTTCTCTTGTGACCTTCTTCTTATCACTGGGGATTTCTGCCTTATAAGGATGATGCTCAGATCCACACACAGGACACTTCTGCCCTTCCACAAGGTCTGCTGCCATGAGTCCTGCCTGCATGAGAAGGAAGTCCTCACTCAGCTTATCTGCCTTCGCTGTCAGTTCATCCTTCTTCTTATTCTTCGCGTCGACATCCCTAAGAAGTTTCTCAAGGTTCTCTCTTTTATGTACCAAGATAGCAAATCTCTGCTCAACCTCCTGGGTATCCTTAAGGTCCTTATCAAGTTCAGCCAGCTTCGTCCTGGCAGTCTGAAGCTGCAGGTCCACATCTTTAAGTCCCTCCAGTTCCTCCTTAAGTAGCTTAATCCTCTTCTCACCCTCGTCGCACTTTGTTTTAAGCCTCGTCTGCTGCTCTGACTTTTCCGCCTGTTTCTTTGCAGTATCGTCTTTTTCACTGAGCATGATGTCAAGGGCATCATATTCCTTGATTTTTTCCGACTCTACTGCGGCATTCTTCTTGAGTTCCTCAATCTTACCCTCAGACATCTTGGCCTCTGTCAGTTCGTTGGTTGCTTCTTCAAGTGCCTTCTTGCCAGCAGCATAGAGTGTATCCTTCTTATTCTTTTCCGCAATTGTATTCTCAAGGCTCTTAGCCTTCTCAATATTCTTAGTGATCTCGCTCTTCTTCTCTGCGAGCTTCTTCTGAACCTCGTCCATGCTCTTTTCCGTCTCAAGATCATTACTAACCAGCGAGTTCAGAGGATTAATCACCTTCTCGTCGATAAAGTCAGGATCCATGGCGATATCCGGAGAGAACTCGTTCTCATCCCCACTGCTCTGAATTCCCTCGATATCCTGCCTAATGTATCCGCAGAGTCCGTTAATCTCTGTATTGAGTGCACTGTTGTCATCCTTGATACGGGTCTGCAGCTTATCAAAATTCCCTGTTTCAAAAATATGGCGGAAGATATCACGGCGCTTATTGGTATCTACTGTGAGCAGTTCACGGAACTGGCCCTGTGCAATCATTGCTATCTGTGAGAACTGCGCCTTGGTGAGTCCTATGATTTTTTCAATCGCATTAGTAACTTCAGTGACATTTCTGATCAGCGGACCTCCATCCAAAGACTCAAGCTCTGCATCCGAGTTCTGTGTAGTAGTACCCTCACCACTCTTTTTTACGCGAGTATATTCAGGATTTCTCTTCACTCTATATTTTCTTCCATTGCACTCAAAATACAGTTCAACATAGGTCTCCGCATAGATATCAGCATACTTACTCCTGAAGAGCGAACCATCTGTTCTGAGATCTCCACTGGCCTTCCCGTAAAGTGCAAACATAATTGCATCGAAAATCGTCGTCTTGCCCGCTCCAGTCTCTCCCGTAATCAGGTACAATCCATTGTATCCAAGCTTTGTAAAATCAATCTCCTGAACGCCTCCATATGACATGAATGTGCTCATAGTCATCTTAAGTGGTCTCATGCTTCTCCTCCCCAGATCTCATCAATCAGCTGCTCAATATATGCTGCCTGCTCGTCGCTCATCTTCTTGCCATTTCTAAGCTGATAGAACTCTTCCATTATCTCAATTGGCTTGAGGTCCAGCGAGCGCTCCGTTCCGTCAGCAGTCTCCTTGTTGTTGCTTCGCTTGTTGTCATAGGTAATCTTCTGAATGCCCTTGTAGACAGTTGCCAGGTTGGAGAAGGCATTGGGTATATGCTCCTCATCCGTCAAGATGATGCTGACGAAGTCATCTGGCCCTACCTCTGCATTTCCCTTCTTGAGTTCGGCATAGGTTCCTCTTAAGGTCACAAAATCACGAAGGGGCTTAGTTGGAATGATTTCAACCGACACATCACCCTTCTCCTTAATTTCAACGATTGTGAGTCCTTTCTCCTGCTTTTCCTCGTTGAAGGAGAACTTCATTGGCGATCCACAATATCGTACCGTGTTGTGGTCCACATCCTGTGGCTTGTGGATATGTCCCAGCGCCGCATAGTCAAACATGTCATACACTGATGAGTCAACATTGCTGGATCCACCGACATAAAGTTCGTCTTCCGAACCATCCCCAGTTGAACCTGTTACGAACTGATGCGACAGGATGATGTTCCTCTCGGAAGGAGCAACATTCATATGGCGAATTGCTACGCCAAGCGCATCTGTATATGTCTCAATCTCCTCATCTGGAAAGCAGTGCTTAATCACATTGGGCTTGACAAATGGCATCAGATAGAAATTAATCTTGCCATAGTTATCCTTAAGTGTCACTTTTTTCGCCTCTCCGTTGTATACCGGCGAAATATATATGTCCGCAACCTCAATCCATCGGTCACCAAATGACAATCTCTCAGCTGAGTCATGGTTGCCTGCAATAATGAGTATTGGCTTCTTCCTCCTGCCAAGCTCATACAGGAAATCATCGAGCATGCTTACTGCCTCCTCTGACGGAACTGACTTGTCATACACGTCTCCAGCAATCATCACAGCATCAATACCCTGCTCGTCGATAACCTTATATATCTCTTCATTCATATATCTCTGGTCTTCAATTAATGGAAGGTTATTTACTCTCTTCCCAAAGTGAAGATCTCCAAGGTGCAAAATTCTCATATCCCACTCTCCTCCTATCGTAGATTTACTTGCTTTCATTATACTTCATTCTGCTGTGAGCTTCAGTACTTTTTTCCCTAAAAATACCCCGCTGATTTTCACCTGTTGGAAACAGAATACAAAATCAGCGGGGTGATTTATTGGACTATGTTCGGTTGCCTGTTTTAGTTGCCTGTTTTTATGGTAAGACCTGCACGAATGAACCAGCAGGGCGCCATCACCTTACCTGCAAAGACAGGCACCTTGCCCATTGCGTTAACGACGAATATGAATGGGCGATCCAGCTTGAAGGCCACCTTTTCAACCTCGAGCGGAACTCCACCTTCCGCTATACCAAATTCGACAAACGATGCCGCCTCTACGCCTTCCTCATTAACCTTGAATCTGGTGGTCTGCTCCGCTTTTGAGAGGCATATATCATTCTGATTGCTGATAGGTGTGAAGTCTGCCCTGTCAGGCCCGAAGACGTCAGTAATCCCCATTTCCTGCATGATTTCATTGAGCCTAATCTTCGATGATATATCAAACTTTGGAAGAGAAAGCTTCACCTCATACTCACGGCTTGTTGGTAGCACGTCTGCGACGGCAAGCTCCCTGAATTCGGGTTCCATAAGTATCTCGTTTACGGTGACACCCTTGTCTGGCAGGATGAATGTTGCTCCGTAACCCTGCCCCAGAGTCTTCGTTATCGCCTTAAATTTTGCACCTGCGTGGTAGTCCGTCCTAAGAGTCTGGTGCATGAAATCGCACCTCACCTTAGTTCCGTCCGCTGTCACGAACGTTCCCGGCCGCGTCCGTCTGCTCTCAAATTCAAAATCCCACCTAGATGAATAATATATTGCTGTCAGCATCTCGATCAATGTACTTTCTGTGGTGTGAATATCAATTTGGTCTTCAAGCAAACCGCCCGTAGCCTTGTTGACCCACTCGCCGATTGCGTGGTTCATCTCATCAGTTCCCATTGCTCCTGAGTAGGCTGAGAATCCATATTTTTTCCCTAATACCTGCAAATAATCTGTGTTGTACTGCTTGTCATCACTAAGCCATACCGACGCCGACAATTCGCACTTCGTCTGCACTGTCGAAGCCACTATCTGCTTCGTGAGATTATATATCTCCTCGGCATTGATACCCTCAGCACGAATGGCTTTCAGAATCTGCTTCCTACTGTCATTGCCTGTCATCTGTGCAAGAAGAATCAGCGCCAGGTAAAGCGCTACCGGAGAGAATACCATGTTTTCATCCTTTCTAAGAAGAATGCTGGTAAGCTCTCCCAAAGAATTAGAAACTGTCTTACGCAGCTTATTGCTGGCCTTTACTCTCCTTTGACTCTCCTTCCAGGCTAAATCCCATATTTTTTTCTCATCAATTGCAGGCACAGGTTCAACACTGTACTCCCAGATTGCTTTAACTTCGCTCATACTGTTCTGTTCTTTCATACATATTCACCTATGGTGTACTACTTTCTTTGATTTTCCGCTTTTGTTTTCATTATTACCATAGCCGCTCAATCGGATAAAACGGCTCAATATAGTTTACTCTGAGCTCGCCGTACTCACAACTCCACACGATCTCGTCGGTTGCATCATACTCTGCCTTCTTCTGATCAAGCTTATTTTTTGCCGCGTCAAGAGCCAGCTTTCTATTTGCTACCTCCGTTGTAAGCGAAGCTATTTCTTCAGTAAGTTGCTGTGCGGTCGTCTGAAGGGATGGATTAGTCTGAAGCTGACTCTGGACAGCCGCTAATGTCTTTTGTACCTGAATCAGTCTCTGCTGGTATCCTTCATATGCATTCTTTGCATTTGTAAATTCCTGACTTGCGCCGCGATACTCTGCACATGCCATGACAGTCGTTGTGTACTCTGCTCGATGCTCTTCCCACTTTTCGCGTCTTTCAACGTTATTCCAGTATGCAAGCGCGTTGAAGTACTGGTCACTGATTCCATCCACGATATTTCTGGCCTGCTGGTAGTCAAAATCAGCCTGCTGAATTTTGAGCTGGTCTCCTGTTGCAATAGCCGCATCAAGCGCTGCCTTCTTTTCTTCTCTGATTCTCATGGCCTCGCGAAGCTCGTCGCTCTTCTTCGCTATTTCTACCTTCGCATTGTCGTACTCCTGCTGTGTGCAGGGGAAAAGCGTCTCTGCATAGACATTAGTCTTCACCGCTACGCAGATTGCAATGACGCAGACCACCATCAGGACAGTTTTAAACATCTTCATCCATCTTCTCTTCTTAAATCGTGTCGGAATCTTCATATACTCTGGGAATCCACAGACTCCACAAAACCCATCAAAGCCTTCACTTCCACATCTCGGACAATTTTCCATGGTGCTCCTCCTTAAATATCTGATCATAATTATTGTGTCTTCAGCTTAGGTTCTTAACTGTCATTTTTCGAACCTTTTGTTAGTTATTATATTCGAGTGTTGTCCAATTTATCGGCCCGGTTGCTGCCGCACTTACAATCTTCTCAGCTGGAGTTGCAGTTGGAAGGTTCATAGAACACAAAAATGACCGCCAGTAGTTTTCCGAGGACTTTGGCGATCATTTTGACTAGTTAAAATTCTTTGGGGGCTAACCGTCTATCGGTAGCACCTTTGTGTTTTCATATGAATATTATACGCTATTTCAATAATTTTACAAGATGATCTTATTCAACATTTTCCTTTACAGTCTTCTCAAATCACCCAACACACTATTAACGTGTCCCTCAATTACACACTCTTCGACCTGGACGTAAATGCTCCTCAGTTTCTTCTCTCGGTTGCCAATCTTAATAAGGCGCTCCTTTGCACTTTCCGCATCAGAGAATTTCTTTTTGACGCTGCCTTCGTTAAGCGAATCGCCGATTGCCTTAAGCTTTCCTGTTCCCTTTGAGACTATGTTCATTATTGGGTTACTTATCTCTTCGTCGATATTGTCTACTACAGACTTTTCTTGAAGGTGCTTTGATGCTTCCTCAGCAATGTTTCTCTTTTCAGTATGCTTCTTGATGGCTTTATCACTCTTCTGGGACAATCTTTCGATTTCGTCCCTGAGCCAGGTGGAGTTTCTCATGAGAATTCTAGAGTACTCTCCGCTCTGGACCCAGAGCATGAGCTCGCGGGCACGGAGGACTGTCCATGAATAATTTTTTCCAAACTGAGTACCTATACGAATAATCTTGTTGAACAGTGCTTCATCAAAACCTTTTAGTTCATCCGCCTGCTCAAGAAACTGATTTACATCCAGGCGCTCATAATATTTATCAGGATATGCTCCCATCTTCGCCAATGCAGAAATTGCTGCCTCAAGATTTTGGCACACTAACAGACCTGCTCGATCAGCTGTAAAGTCAGCTCTTCGTGCCCATTCCTCATATGCATAGAGCACACCCGATTTCACATACTCACCGACAACTGGAATATAGCATCCGGCACTTGCAATACTCGACCCTAAGTAATGAAACTGGTGGTGAACGCTCTTGATATGTCCAAGTTCATGTCCCAGCACAAAAAGAAGTTCGTCCTCGGTAAGTTTACTAAGACTTCCCGTTGTAATTGCAATGACAGGATGTGTAGTACCTGCGACATATGACTCAACTTCTCCCGAGTTCAGGAAAAACACCTGTGGCATTTCCTCAATTCCAAGTATCCTGCACCCTTTTTCAACTAGTAAATACACCTCAGGGGCATTCTCTTGAGTAACGCGGACACTTGACCCCATAAGCGCAATTTTTCCACTCTTCTCAATGCCATAACTGGTTGCTGTCTTTATTGCCGCATCAAACCCCGCATTAAGTTTTAATGCATTAAGGTACATCGCATCCCGGGCATCCTCATATTCCTTTGCCATCAAATTCTTTATAGGTTCTGCCGTATATTCGCTCATTTCGCTCCCTCTACCACAATGCTGCAGCAGTCCATTCAGTATCTAAAATATGTTTCTTTCAGACAGTTGTATTTATCGACAAATATTGGCTCAAAGCCACATAGGCTTAGCAGCTTATAGTTTTTCCTGGTTTTTCCCGCGTAGCAAGTACTACGCGTATTGGCTGTCTGCAGGATATGTGAGACAGCCTATACTGATAACTCAGGAAATGTATTGGCTGACACGCTGGTTCCCTTGAAAGCCTATACTCCAAGAATAAGTGTCTTATAGGCTACCTTCACATTCTTACTGATAGCCTATACCGTCTAGTCCTGCTCAGTAACTTAATTGTATTGGCTATTTCCACTTTCCCTGATCGCGCCAATACAACTTACAATTTTGAGGTATAGGCTTGATGTGGTATCTGCAAAGAAGCCTATACCCCCGCCTATGAACGCACACAAACTCATATCGGCTCAAACCTGCATAGGCAAAGGAGCCTATACCCCGCCTATGAACTCAAACAAACCCAAATGAACTCATACACACTCATATTGGCTCAAAGCCACATAGGCTTAGCAGCCTATGGTTTTTCCCGCGTAGCAAGTACTGCGCGTATTGGCTGTCTGCAGGATAT
>DCHL01000015.1:0-8305 GCA_002317595.1 Lachnospiraceae bacterium UBA1753
GGCGAGAGAATAATGGGGAAGAGGTATGTATCGGGCACGGTGTGGTAACTGGGCATCCGAGCATTCCTGACTCAGTATCGATGCACACATCACGAGTTCAGGCTGTATATTCTGACTTTGATAACGGCGAGGTGGTTGTATCAACTCTGAATAACGTATATCATTGTCCCATGGAGTACTGCAGGTGGAAAAAGCAAGATGAATATTCAGAACTCATTTCAGATTATGCCAAAATGAAGGAATTGTATCAGGGGAAAATTGTTTATCCATCGATTGAATCTGGAAAGGTGCTACTCGTTCTTTCCAACTTCAGTGAATTTTACTTCCATTCGCTCTGTTATGTGCCGGTGAATGCGGAGGATGGAAAGCGCGCTGAATACAGTGGTTATCCCCATATCGGAACCTTCCAGGACAGCTACTTAATTCAAACTGATGATTACAGCATTGACCTTCGGTACTTCCCACATTACCAGAATGTTGAATTCTACTCAGAGGATACGGATGACAACCCGCTTTTCCTGGAAAATATTGGTGATGTAGTACTATATGCCAAGACATCAGCGGGACTCATCAAGCTGGCTCCCGGTGAGCGCAAGGAAGTGGTGAAGGCTAATGCTGAAAAGGAACGGCCGGTTCTTCCAAGCGGTGACCTGTACCCTGCGGGGATAATGGAATAACCTGAAATATTCTGATGCTGGTTTACCCAATGTCGTGGATATTCCTAGCGATTGCGATGAATTTGTTGTATTATTTCTATAGAAAAAATTGATGAGAGACTGATGGGAGGAATAATATGCATACTTTTCAGCCAATAACAGTAGAGCAGCTTGATGTGAACCCTTTTGTTAAAATTGGTAAGGATTGGGCACTTGTGACTGCGGGCAGCGCGGAGAAGTGCAACACGATGACCGTTAGCTGGGGCGGCGTTGGTGTTCTCTGGGGAAAAAATGTGGCTTTTATATTTATCAGAGAGTCAAGATATACCAAGGAATTCGTGGATGGGGGAGATTTCTTCTCAATATCTTTTCCCAGCAAGGATTACAGAGAGGCACTGAACATCTGCGGTTCTAAGTCTGGCAGGGACATCGATAAGTTCAAGGAGGCGGGCCTCACACCTGCATTCAGGCACGGAATCCCCTACGTTGATGAAGCCAATATTGTGCTCCTGTGCAGCAAGATGGCTGCGGTTCCTGTGGATGAGTCTTCTTTTACTGACAAGAACATCATGAAGAAGTGGTACGGCGACGGTGACATGCATACCATGTATGTCGGCGAGATAATTGAGGTCATGGCCAGGTAGGCTGATTTCAGCGGGGGTATGCCAGTGCACGCCCTCGATATTTTTTTGCTCGAATTTTACGAAAAATTATACCTTATGGCGCGTATATCGTATGTAAAGACAGTTGTGAAAATGATTTGCTTTTAGAGAAATGAGGACAAGTATGAAAAAGTTAGTTGTGATGATGGTAATTTGTGGAGCAGTTCTTTTTGCTGCATGTGGTAAGAAGGAGGCCGAGGCACCTGCACCTGCTCCCGTAGCTGAAGATGCTGACAATGTTGTAGCTGAGGAGACTGAGGCTCCCGAGGAAGACGCAGAGGGAGAGACTGATGAAGAGGTTGCCACTGAAGAGGGCGCCGAGGAGGAAGACGCAGATGCAGCAGAGGAGAATGGAGACGATGACGACTGGTATGGTGATTCATACCCTGCTTCCTTCGTGGAGGAGCAGGCAAGGAAGCTTGAGTTTGATTCCTTCGATGAGGTAATTGAGAATCTTGAGCCCGGTCAGGGATATGCCTATGCTGACGTAAAGGGAGCTAAGGACAAGGTGCTTCTCATTTCAGAGGATATCTTTGAGGGTGATGATGGAACTAATGCGAATTATTCGATGAGTGCCTGCACGTACTATATGAATAATAAGGGCAAGGTCGTTTATGGTACTATCTGTGGAACTGATAGTACTGGTACCCCGGTTGCAGTATCAGACGACGGAGAGATCTTCTCAGCTTACCATGATGAGATTGAGACGACATGCATCGGTGATAACGGGACTGATAATCCTGGATTCATGATTATGAAGTCGCTCATGGTTTCATATTCAGATGATGGCGCAACAGAGGAGTATTCAGGCTTTGTGCGCACAAACAACGATGTGACTGAAGAGGGCGATGACTGCAAATTCGTTGAGGGCGATGAGGCTAAGGCGGCTTTCGAGAAGGGCTTTGAGGAGTACGAGGCTGCAACTCCAATCGTGTTTACAGTAGTTGAATAGAATTATGTAAACTACAATTTCAAATGTGTCATATCCTGAACCGGTGCCTTTGGCATCGGTTCAATTTGCTATTAGGAGAGTTTTCCTATACAATAAAAATAATTTTTTCACACACAACACAGTTTCAAAATCAACAGGGCGAGAGTCCACGAACGCTAAAGGAAGAGAAGGAGATACTATTATGACAATCAACGAAATCATCGAGAAATGGAAGGGAGAACTTCCGGAATTCAAGGCAAAGACGGAACAATTTTTGGCCGGAGAACTTCCAAAGGGCGACTATAAGGGATTTTCCGGACGCTTTGGAAGCTATGCACAGAAGGATATGAAACATTTCATGTTAAGGCTTCGCACTCCTGGGGGAAGAGTGACGAAGGAACAGATGGACTTTGTAACTGACATGATTAAGGAGTATCATTTCACGAGAACGCACTTCACAACCTGTCAGACACTTCAGCTTCATGATCTTGACAAGGAACAGCTCTTTGGAATCATGGATGCGGCCTTGGAGCGCGGTATCATCATTATGGGAGGCGGCGGAGATTATCCTAGAAATGTCATGTGCTCTCCGCTTTCAGGCGTTGAAGTGGGTGAATTTTTTGACGTAATGGACTATGCAAGAGCGGCCGGACTTTATCTTCTCACATATATAGATGCACCTAAGATGCCGAGAAAACTCAAGGTGTGCTTCTCGAATTCTAAGAAGAATATACCCCATGCGACCTTCCGTGATCTTGGATTTGCTGCGAGGGAAGATGGAACCTTTGACGTGTATAGCGCTGGCGGACTTGGCAACAATCCAAAGCTTGGAATTAAAGTGGCAAAGGAGGTTGATCCTCTCGATGTACTGTACTATGTGAGAGCAATGTGGATGCTTTTCAGGCAGTATGGTAATTACGAGAACAGGGGACGTGCTCGCACCAGGTATATGCAGGAGACACTTGGAAGTGAGCAGGCTTATGTCGATGCCTTCAATGAAAAGCTTGCTGAGGTCAGGGCAGAGGGAGAGGACCTCAGGGCTGTTATGGAAGATTATGTAAACCAGATTAAGCTCCCGGCAATTGAGAAAAAAGCGGCAGGAGATGCACTTGTACATCCCCGTGCAATACCTCAGAAGCAGGAGGGACTCTATGCTGTTTCATACCATCCTATGGGAGGCATCCCTTCGATGGAGACAATGAGAAAACTGGAGGAGACAATCTGTAACCTTGAGGGAGTTGAGCTTAGAATAGCCCCTGACGAGAGTGAGTACATTATTAACCTTACTGCAGACGAGGCCAGGGCTGTAATTGCAGCAACAGATGAGGATCATGCTTCAACGCTGTTTGAGAATTCTGTGAGCTGTATCGGTGCTCTCACATGCCAGCAGGGCGTGAGGGATTCGCAGGGACTTCTTGATGACTGCATAAAGGTGGTAAGGGAGGCTGGAATCAAGGACGGAGCTCTTCCTAAAATCCACATCTCGGGATGCCCTTCTTCCTGTGCGGCGCACCAGATGGCAGCCCTTGGATTCAGGGGCGGTGTCAAGAAGACTGATGCTGGAGTCGTACCTGGGTTTGTCCTCTTTGCAGGTGGCTGCGATAAGCAGGGCGAGGAGAAGATGGGCGAGGAAATAGGGGCATTTGCTATTGAGGAAATTCCTGCATTTCTTGTAAAGCTTGGTACGACAGTGGAGGCCTCCGGTATGGATTATGATCAGTGGATTTCAAAGAATCCAGAGGGGCTTAGGGCACTTATTGGATGAGGTAATTAGGACGTTAATTATCTGTGATATGGAGATTGAATGAAGCTTCAGCGATTGTATAGCTACGTAAGGCAGGCTATGGAAGAATACGATATGGTCAGCGAGGGGGACAGGATTGCCATCGGGATATCCGGCGGCAAGGATTCTCTTACGCTCCTCTATGCACTGGCTGGTCTGCGTAATTTTTACCCGAAAAAATTTGAGATTGTAGCGATTACAGTCGACCTGGGGTATGGGAATTTTGACCTTTCGCCGATTGAGGATCTGTGTGGGAAACTGTCGGTCGAATACCATGTTGTCAGAACTCAGATTGGTGAGATGGTTGGGGGCGATGTGGATGGCAGCAGATGCTCTCTCTGCGCAAGGCTTAGGAAGGGCGCTCTCAATGATAAGGCGCTGGAGCTTGGCTGCAATTCAGTGGCCCTTGCCCACAATATGGATGACGCAGTTGAGACAATGCTGATGTCGCTCATATATGAAGGCCGCTTTTCAACTTTCTGGGCAGTGACAAGGTTTGAGGATTGCAATCTCAAGGTAATCAGGCCGCTGGTGCTGGTGCCTCTTGAGGATGTCAATGGCTTCAAAAATAAGTATGAACTGCCCGTAACGAAGAACCCCTGCCCCTATGACGGGATAACAAGCCGGACCAAGGTCAGGGAACTTCTGGGTGAGATAAATAGAATGGCACCGGGAGCCAGGAACAGGATGATGACAGCAATTCACGAGCTGCTGAGGGGCGAGTAGGAATCAACGCATGCTTTGCATTAAGAGAAAACAAGCACTATTTTTCGATTTGTAGAATAAATAAATTTGTGATGGAATTCTTTTATGAAGAAAAAATATATTTTCAAATTTAGGCTATTGCCGGTAATTGCATACACAGCGCTGGTATTCCTTCTTGTGAGGGCGCGTACATATCATGTCAGTTTTGATGACATGATCAATCTGCCCTTCAACAGCTCCATGGAGTTGTGGGATGTGTTCAGCCTTGTGAAGGCTTCTGCCATCCTTGGGATTTCCATATGGGCAGCACTGACTTTGGGGTATCTGCTTATAACCGAGCAGATTAAGCTCAAGAAGACAAAACTCTACATCCCAATGCTGATATACACATTGGCGGTAGTTGTTTCATATGTCATGTCGGATTATAGGATGATGGCATGGACAGGAGCTCCCCAGCGTTTTGAGGGCGTGAGAACAATACTGTGCTATATGTTTATGCTGTTTTATACAATAAATGCGGTTGATGAGATGGAGGATGTGGTGGCTATCATCACGGCAACTGTAGGGGGCGTGCTGGTTGCATGTCTTATCGGACTGTCTCAGTTTCTCTGGCATGATTTCTTTCTTACAGGTATTGGAAGCTCCATCGTCACAGGCAGCAGTGGGGTTTCGGTCCAAGGTCAATTCTGGCCCTGGCAGATCTACCAGACTGTCTACAACATGAACTATGTCAGCGTGTATCTGTGCCTGATTGTGCCTGTGCTTGTGTATGCATTATATTATTTTGTTCAAAAAAATAATTATCAGAGTCTAATGGCTCGGGGGATTTATGGCAGGAGACGCGTGGCGCTCATATTTTTTACAGGGATGATGTTGCTGCTTATTGCCGTTAATCTGTACGGCGCGGAGTCTGCTGGTGGCGTGGTAGGTATTGGCGTGGCGCTGATCATCATGGCTATTGTGATGGTCAAAGAGAAATGGCAGAAGGGTGTGCTTGCAGCTGTGCTTTTTGCCGGGATGGTCATTGTAATCATCGCAGCTTATGCCCTTGGTAAGGACACCAAGACACAGATTGATTACATTGAGACCGGGATGGACCGCGTGGATATGTCAATTGATGGCGAGGAACTTCATATCATCTATGACCGGGAAAACAATGTGTTTGACCTGAGAAACCGTAAGAACCATTCAATCAATGCATACTGTTTTGAAGGAGAAGAAGGACGACGCTTTCAGGTCGACAAGCATGGGCTTGCCGGTAAGATTGTTATTGTGCCCTATATCGATGATAAGGATAGATATGGATTTTTTGCTGATATGAACGATGCAAAACTTGATTTCGTCTTCGATGAGGATGGGACAAAGTATATTAATTCCCTGGATGAAGAAGTGTCACTTCATAAAACGGAAAGCTTTGGCTTTGAAGGGCATCTGTCGGCCTTGAGCGGAAGGGGATACATCTGGTCAAGGACCTTGCCGCTGCTTAAAAAGAAGTTGCTGACCGGATACGGGGCAGATACACTAATGCTTATCTTCCCGCAGGATGATTATGCTGGAAAATATTCGGCAGATATGCTTCTGTCGAATTACTGTGACAAGCCCCACAGCATATATCTTCAGATGGCAGTTGGAACAGGTATTATCAGTCTTATTGCGTTTCTGGCAATGATGGGAATGGGACTGTTTATGGCTTTTCGCCCAGCTCAGGGGCAGATGAATATGCAGAGGCAGATGAATATGCAGACGCATATTCTGCCAAAAGTCATCGCTGCTGGGATTGTCGGCTTTCTTGTCGCCGGACTGGTTAATGACAGCTCAGTATGTGTAATGCCGATGTTTTATGGCTTCTTCGGCATGATGGCGGCAGTCTGTATTAAAACTTCTTAATTTTAAGCGGGGCGGCAGTCTGTATTAAAACTTCTTGATTTTAAGAGATGGGTCATCCTCGGTATTCTCTATTTTTCTCACAACGAGATAGTAGGAGTAGTCGGGGCTGACAGTCACGCTGACGCGGTCTCCAACCTTGCGGCCGAGCAGGGCCTTGCCGATGGGGGACTCGATTGACACCAGGTTCTTTGTGGAGTCGCCTCGGATCGATGTGACGAGACGGTATACTTCTTCACAGTCGTCCTCTTCAAAATACACAGTCACGGTATTGTTGATGCCGATCTCGTCGCTGGCAGAGGAGTCATCCACAACCTGTGCGTTCTTCAGCATTCTCTCGAGGTAGCGAATCCTGCCTTCATTCTGATTCTTGAACTTCTTGGCCTCGTGGTACTCAAAGTTCTCTGACAGGTCTCCCTGAGCCCTTGTCACCTTCACTTCCTCAATGGCCTTGGGCCTTATGACGAATTTGCGCTCGTCAATCTCAGCCTGTATTTTGTCTATATCCTGCTTTGTTAATCTTTCACCCATATTAGTCTCCGGTTTCGGTCTTGTATTATGTTCTGAATTTAGTTCTGTGATTGATCCTATGATCAGTTCTGTGTTTGACCTTATGATTAAGCCTATTTTTTTATGAACATCCCTGTGTATTTTGGAACGTTGAATCTTCCTGTGAATAGCTCACACTTGCACAGGAAAGAGTAGTACACTGGTCTGTCGCAGTTAAGCAGCGATTCAAAATTGCCCTGTCCCTTCGACAGTATGACATCGGCACTGTCAAATATCTGTCTTTCGTTGTCCCTAAGCATTGACGGAACAGTTCCGGCAACCGAGCAGCCGTTTGTGATGATTGTGGCTTCAGTGTCGAGCCCTGTAAAAGCAGCGTCGCTTCTTGTGGCATCATTGAGCACATCCACATCCCGGACCATGGCGTAGGTTGTGAGAAGCGGATATTTTTTCTTCAGCTGTCTGAAAAACAGTTTGTCGAGTACAATCTCGCCGCAGTTATCACAGAGCAGCAGGAAGGTCTTTCCCTTCGCACAGTCCTCACAGAACTCCTTGTAGGTATCCTCGGGAATCTCGCAATTCTCGGCTTCGTTTATGAGCTTCATGAGGATGTCATCGTTCACTTCTGCCATTGCGCCAAAATCAATGTAGTTTCCGACCCTGGCAAAGGCTATTGCCTGGGCGAGCGGATCCTCGGCGCTCTCTATGCGTTTCGTAATCTCGTCCTCGAGGTCGAGCATGAGCCTGTTATATTTTTCCTTCGGGTATGAGGCAGGGTCAATGCCGTAGCCTATCTGAATCTCCCTGAAGAGGGAGACGATGTATGGTGAGGTGTCCTCGTTGGTCACGCCCTCAAGGACCTTCCTTATGTCAGCGAGAAACAGTTCGCGCTGCGCTTCGTCACTAATTTTTTCCGATAGTTTAACCTGCTTCTTATACAGGCATTCCTTGCAGTTTCGTTCGATGTTCATTGTGATACCCCTGTTTTCTGATATGCATGATTCCCACTAAGCCACATCATTGTACCACAGATTCGGGTACTTTGAAAAAATAAGTAGCGCATTATGGGAAAATATGTATTAATATAAAATAAATCAAGATATCCCCTGAGCTTTAGCTCTGGGATATAGCTTGTTACTCCAGGGTTCACTTCCAGGAGCATTAGCAGCGTAGCTGC
>DCHL01000015.1:8332-12714 GCA_002317595.1 Lachnospiraceae bacterium UBA1753
ATTGCGTAGCAATTATTGAGTCTTTGACTTACCTTCTAAATGCAGATGTCTGTTTGGGATATCTGTCATGTCGAAAAGTACCGGGTATTCACCTGGGATTTTTCAGTGTAAAAGTGAATAGTGAGTATCCAGAGGTTTGAGTTATGTAAACTGGAATGATTGCTGTCGTTTCTGGAGAGTGGAGTGTTTTCGGATTATATTTACTGCTTTTTGGAACTGAAGTGAAATTATGTCAACTGATGGAGGTGTGTTATGTAAACTGATAGGCGGGCGAGTTATATAAACTGCTGAGGGGTGAAGTTATGTAAACTATGTGGGAGGAGAAGGTGTTGTGTGAACTAACAGGAGAAGAAAGTGTTATGTAAACTAACAGGAGAAGAAAGTGTTATGTAAACTATCGTCTGTAGATAATCAATTTTTATCATGATGAAATGGAACTGTGATAACAATTTAAATCAAATTAATTAATAAATTAAAGGAGGAAATGTAATGGACAAACTGAGGAAGGAACTTGGAAAGCGCAGGGGTTTATTGCTGGAGCATATTCGAACTGCTCGGAAAGTGCTGAAGCACCCTGTGGATGGAAGCCTGGAGGTGAACGAATACAGAGAAAACAGGTTCAAATATCTTATCCACGAGGTGATTGATGGTAAGCGAATCAGAAGGTATCTAAATCGGGCCAATCTCGATACTGCAAAAAGAATTGCCGCAAGAGATTATGCGAAGATGATCAAGGAAGAGGCGGAAATGGAATTATCTTTGATTGAGAAATACCTGGAATCCTACGACGTAGATAAGTATGAGCTGATTTATTCGCGGATGAAGGCGGGGAGGCGAGCATTGGTGGAACCTCTATTTGTTACTCGTGAGGAATTTGTTCAGAGGTGGATAGCTGAGGATAACGGGATGAATAACACATACCCAATAGAGAGCGACCTCTGGTCTGAAAAAGGGGAGGAGATGCGGTCGAAGTCTGAGAAAATGATTGCTGACAAGCTGTTTTCTCTGGGCATTCCATATAAGTATGAATATGCACTTGTGCTTGATGGAAAAACTCTGTTTCCGGATTTCACTGTCCTGAATCCGGAAACAAGAAAAGTCTTCATCTGGGAACATCTTGGAACGGTTGACGATGCTGAATATATGGAGAGGACTGTTGAGAAACTAAGGAAATATGAGCGGAATGGATATATCCCAGGTGTCAATCTTATTCTCACGTATGAAACCAAGGACATGCCCCTTTCAACTACTTTGCTTAATGCTATGGTTGAGAAAATTCTAAATGACTGATGAATTTATGTATGTTTTCATACGTGTTTTGTGGGGAGCGCAGGCTATTGCAGAGAGTGATATTCAGTACTAGAGGAGCGCAGGCTATTGCAGAGAGTGATATTCAGTACCAGAGGAGCGCAGGCTATTGCAGTGAGTGGGTAAAACTCTATATCATGGGTGGAATATGTTGAATTGTGTGGGATATTACACCAAGAAATCACTGCAGTTGAGTGGCTTGGAGTTGAAAAATGGTGGAATATGTCAAGAAGCAAGATAAATTACACTGTTTATATTTCGTTGAGGGAGTAATATTTCTGGAAAGACTGTTTTGTTCCACCATCCTTAACTATGCAACTAGTAGAAATGGGTGTAACAAATAACTTATTCGTAGGATATTCCACCATGCCGTTAAGCTTGAGGAGGAAGAAAGTGGAGTAATATCAAAGAAAATAGGAGATATTACTCCCACATTAAAAATGGACGGAGACGGAAGCGGTGTAAAATAAGCAAGAAATGGAATTATTCCACCCGCGAGGCCTCACATAGCAGGAAGAAGGGCGCACATCACAGGAAGAAGGGCGCACATAGCAGGAAGAAGGGCGCGCATCACAGGAAGAAGAGCGCACATTGCGGGGGGAGTGCGTACATCACAGGAAGAAGGGCGCACATCACAGGCAGAAGAGCGCACATTGCGGGGGGAGTGCGCACATCACAGGAAGAAGGGCGCGCATCACAGGCAGAAGAGCGCACATTGCGGGGGGAGTGCGCACATCACAGGAAGAAGGGCGCACATCGCAGCAAGAAGGAGGAATCAGAAATATTCTTTGCATATAAACGCCTAGTGGTGTAAAATTATAAAGTTACAGCGTCAGTTTGCCGTGAAGGAGGCAGATTATGGCAAGAAGCATGGAATTTAAGATGGAAATAAACTACGACCACATTAAGCCGGGAGCTGAGGTGACGGTTGAGGAGTCAAAGCTACAAGGCGGTTTGGTTGTGTATTATACAATTATTCCTGCCATTGCCATGAGTGGTAATTTCAGAAAGCAGGAAGCCTTAAGAAACTTTGACGGCGTAGTGACTGAGGTGAGACCTGACGGTGTGGCGTACTATGTTACAGTTGAGTTTGATGAACCTGAACAGTAGAAAAGAGAGAATAAATGCTTACTAATATACTTGAGTATCTTGAGGCATCTGCTGAGAGATTTCCTGATAAAACAGCATATGCAGATGAGAACAGCGGTCTGACCTTTGGTGAACTGATTGCACAGGCGAAACTGATTGGAAGTCATATCCTTAAGAATGACGTTGGCAGGGGCCCCATCATTGTATATATGAAGAAGAGCCCCGCGTGCCTTGCTGGATTTTTCGGAGTTCTTTACGCTGGAGATTCATATGTTCCGATTGATACGCAGATGCCTGCAGCTAGAGTTGAGCTTATCACAGGTAATCTGAATCCAGTTGCAATTCTTAGCGATAAGAAGTGTGAGGAGAGCGCGATGAAACTCTTTCCAGGCAGGACGATCCTTCTTATGGAGGAGGCAATCGGGGCAGGGAATCCTTGTGCCGCAGATTCAAGTAATACAGGAGCAGATTCAAGTAATACAGGAGCAGGTTCAAGTAATACAGGAGCAGATTCAAGTAATATTGGAGCAGATGAAGGTGGTCTTGAAGCAGTAAGAAGGGCGCACCTTGACACTGACCCGGCATATATTCTTTACACATCTGGATCGACAGGCGTTCCGAAGGGTGTTGTTGTAAGTCACAGAAGCCTTATTGATTACATGGAGCATTTTTGTCCTGAACTGGGCATCAGGTCGGATGAGGTTATTGCTAATCAGGCACCATTCTATTTCGATGCATCACTTATCGATGTGTACTGCACACTTAAGATGGGTGCGACAATGCACATCGTTCCTATTGAGCATTTTTCGATGCCGCTTAGACTCCTGGAGTTCCTGGAAGAGAGAAAGGTTACGATGATCAGATGGGTGCCCTCCGCACTTAATATGGTCTCAGCCTTCAGGGGGCTTAAGTCACTGCGACCTGAGAGCCTTAGGATGATTATCTTTGGCGCCGAGTCAATGCCCACAAAGTGCTTCAACTACTGGCGTGGATATTATCCGGATGCAACCTTTGTGCAGATATACGGACCTACTGAAATTACTGGCGTCTGCACTTATTACATCGTTGACAGGGAGTTTGAGAATACCGAGACAATTCCCATTGGAAGAGCCTTTGGAAACAGCGGGGTATTCCTGCTCACAGAGGATAACAGACTTATCACAGAGAAAGAGACAGGTGTTCTTGGTGAAATCTGTGTAAAGGGAACCTGCCTTGCACATGGATATTACAATGATCCTGAGAGAACGGCGGCTGTGTTTGTGCAGAATCCGCTTAATAATCTTTATCCCGAGAGAATATACAGGACGGGAGACCTTGCTTCTTATAACGAGTTCGGCGAGTTCGTGTTCTCATCAAGGAAGGATTTCCAGATAAAGCATATGGGGCACAGGATCGAGCTCGGTGAGATTGAGGCTGCTGTTACAGCAATTTCTGGAATTAAGTCTGCGGTATGTCTTTTTGACGGGAAAAAGAGTAAAATACACCTTGTATATGTTGGCGACTTGACAGACGCGGATATCATTAATGACTTGAAAGACGCATTGCCGCGTTATATGATACCAAATGTGTTCCATCAGCTGGAGGCTCTTCCGATGACCGCATCAGGCAAGGCTGACAGAGTGACTCTCAAGAACACATATATTGGTGGCTGAGATATTTGTGGTGTAATAAGCCTTGAAATTTGTTATTTTACACCGTGCCAAAATCTCCGAATTGGAAAGATGGGTGTAAAAAGTAAGGAAAATCGTATTGTTCCACCCTGATGAGAGTCGTAGGATGCTCTTTGAAACCAGAAAGAAGGTTGGAAGGGTGTAAACAATAATGGAATCTGAGAGTATTACACCCGGATTTTAGAATTGAAGTTTCTGAGAAGCGACTTGAGGGTGTAAAAACCTTGGAAAATGAGAGTATTACACCCGACATGAAAGATGGATGGGTGTAAAATCCTAAGAAACCAAGGGTATTCCACCCAAAATCAAGGATAG